>CANPVI010000046.1 GCA_947581665.1 uncultured Atopobiaceae bacterium
AGCAGATCAGCGCGGGGGAGCGCGAGCTTCAGGAGAGCCGCGCCCAACTCCAGAGCGCCGAGGCCGAGCTCGCGAAGGGCGAGGCCGAACTCGCCGCGAATCGCGCGCAGCTCGAGGCGGGCCAGGCGGCCTACGACAGCGCCCTTGCGGAGTACGAGGCGAGCGCCGCCGAGGGGGAGAGTTCCGCGGCAAGCCTCGACGCCGCGGCTGACGAGCTCGAGGCCCGACTCGCGCAGATGGCGCCGGACGATCCCGGCAGGGCGGACCTCGAGGCGCAGATCGCCGCGCTCCGCGCGCAGGCCCAGGGCATTCGCGACCAGCTCGCCGCCGCGAAGGCGGAGCTCGACAAGCAGGGCACCGAGCTCTCGGCTGGCTGGGCGGCGCTTGCCCAGGGCGAGGCGCGGCTCGAGGCCTCGCGTCAGCAGATCGCCGCCGGGTGGCAGCAGGTGGAGGCCGGTGAGGCCCAGCTCGCGCAGTCGAGAAGGCAGCTCGCGAACGCGCGGGCCGAGGCAGCTGCGGGAAAGGCCGAGCTCGACAGTGCCCAGAGGCAGCTCGCGAGCGGTTGGGCTGAATACTACGATGGCCTCGCCGCCTATGAGCGCGAACGCGATGACGCCCTCGAGAAGCTCGATGGCGCCGAGAGGGAGCTCGACGACGCGCAAGCCGAGATCGACGACATCGAGCGCCCCGACGTGTTCGTCCTCGATCGCACGAAGAACTACGGCGCCCAGAGCTACACGAACGATTCCGAGCGCATCGACGCCATCGCGAGCGTGTTCCCGCTCTTCTTCTTCATCGTGGCCGCGCTCGTGGCGCTCACCACGATGACGCGCATGGTGGACGACGAGCGCTCGCTCATCGGCACGTACAAGGCCCTCGGCTATTCCACGCTGCAGATTTCCGCGAAGTACCTCGTCTACGCGGCGAGCGCCTCCGGCATCGGCGCGGTGATCGGCATCGCCTTCATGTCGCAGCTCTTGCCTTGGGTGATCCCCGAGGCCTATGGCATCGTCTACAAGGTGCCGCAGCGCCCGTTCCCGCTGCCCATCGAACCTGGCCCGGCCACGGCGGCGCTTGCGCTCGGCGTGGGTTGCACGCTCATCGCCACGCTCGCCGCCTGCGTCTCGTCGCTTCGCGAGACCCCCGCCGCGCTCATGCAACCCAAGGCGCCGAAGGTGGGCAAGCGTATCCTCCTCGAGCGCATCGGGCCGCTCTGGCGCAGGATCACGTTCTCGTGGAAGGTGACGCTGCGCAACATCTTCCGCTACAAGCGTCGCTTCCTGATGACGGTGATCGGCATCGCGGGGTGCACGGGGCTCCTCGTGACGGGCTTCGGGGTGCGCGACGCCATCTCGGACATCATCGACATCCAATACACCGACCTCGTGCACCATGATGTGGTCGTGGGACTCGCCGAGGGCTCCACGCAAGGCGAGGTGGACGACGTGGTGACCTACCTCCAGGGCACGGGCGGCGCGGGCGAGTGCGTGATCGCCGACACGCAAAACGTGGTGCTCCGCGATGCCTCCGGGGAGGGCGACGACCACGCCGTCCAGCTCCTGTGCCCCGAGGACCTCGCGGCCTACGGCGACATCCGCACGCTGCGCGATCGCGTGAGCCACGAGGAGATCCCCTTCGAGGGGGATTCAGTGATCCTCACAGAGAAGCTCGCGACGATCCTCGGGGTGGGGCCCGGCGACACCTTCCGCCTCTACGAGCCCAACGCGGTGGGCAACGTGACCGACGCGGGCACCGAGGTCACGCTCACCGGCGTGACGGAGAACTACATCCAGTCCTACGTGTTCATGGGGCCCGAGGCCTATGAGCGGGTGTTTGGCGAGGCGCCCTCCTTTGACACGATCTACACGACGATGGACGAGGATCCCGACCTTCGCACGGAGGTGGGCAAGCACCTCCAGGCCATGGACGATGTGGATACGGTGGTCTTCGAGGACGAGATGATCGACACCTATTCCACGATGCTGCGCTCGGTGGATCTCGTGATGATCGTGCTCATCGTCTCGGCTGCCGCGCTCGCCTTCGTCGTGCTCTACAACCTCGCCAACATCAACATCTCGGAGCGCGTGCGCGAGATCGCGAGCCTGAAGGTGCTCGGCTTCACGCGACGCGAGGTGGATGCCTACGTGTTCCGCGAGATCATCCTCATCGTGATCGGCGGCGCGCTCGTGGGGCTCGTGCTCGGCTATTTCTTCGAAGCCTATGTGGTGGTGACGGCCGAGGTCGACGCCGCCATGTTCGGCCGCACCGTCCATGCGCTGAGCTACGTGTACTCGTTCGCGCTCACGATGGCCTTCTGCGCGCTCGTGCTCCTCGCGATGGCGCCGAAGCTGCGCAAGATCGACATGGTGGAGAGCCTGAAGTCCGTGGAGTAGCCCTGCCTGCAAGGGAAGCGTCCGCCTCGCCCCGCGCATGGGAGCCAGGCGGACGCCTTGTGCGCAAATCCAGGGGTTCGCTACTCCGCAGTGGTGTACCTGCCGTCGTCGCTCGTGACCTCCATGGCGATGCGATCGGGCACCGTCTTCATGTCGTTGTCACGGCGATCCGGCCCCCAGAAGCAGCAGCTGATCATCCCCGGGCCCACGTGGCAGCCGATGGTCGGGCCGATCGAGCTCTCGAGGAACGGGATGTCGAAGCCCGCGGCCTCGCGCAGCAGGTTCTTCAGGTGCTCGAGGTCGCGCGGGCAGTCGGCGTTGCCCACCGCGGCGAGCGGGGTCCTGCGGTCGTGGTGCTCGCGGTAGTAGTCCGCGAGGCGCTGGATGCCCTTCTTGCGGCCGCGCGCCACGCCCGCGAGCGTGAGCCTGCCGTCGAGGTCGATGGAGAGGAGCGGCTTCACGTTGAGCTTCGTACCCACGAACGCCACGCCCTGCGGGATCCTGCCGCCGCGCGCGAGGGCGTCGAGGTCATCGCACATGAACAGCGTGTAGATGTAGTAGTGCGCCTCCTCCGCCCAGGCCACCATCTCCTCGGCGGTGAGGCCGCGATCGCGTTGCCGTATGGCCTCCCAGCAGGCGAGGTACTGTGGAGTCGATTCCTCCTTCAAGTCCACCACGTAGAGCGGGGTATCGGCGCCGCGCTCCTCCTTGAGGCGCTCGGCCGCCATGGCCGCCGCCTCGTAGCCGTTCGAGAGGCCCGAGGAGAAGCACAGGTAGACGACGGGAAGGCCCGCATCGAGCGCCTGGGTGTACACGCGCTCGAGGGTCATGGGGTCGGCGTAGGCGGTGTGCGGCGTCGCGCCCTTGCGCATGGCGTCGTAGAACTCCTTGGGCGTGATGGAGGCGTACATGTCATCCTGCACGACCTCGTCGTTCATGGTGTAGGTGTAGGGCATCACGAACACACCGTGCTTCTTGCAGAAGGAAAGTGGCAGCTCGCAGGGCGAGTCCACGATGAGGTTGCACTTCGCCTGGGGCGGTACGGGATCGGGCGCGTACGCATCGAGGGGCGAGGTGGGATTGGGCACCACGGTGGCTTCTTGGCTCATGACTCTCCTTCGGTGACGGGTCTTCAGGGCTCGTCGAGGGCAAATCTGTGCCACAGTATGAGTGTTCGCGCGGTTGCGGTGAAGGTTGTTACCTCAGCTTACTTCGCATTCGAGGCGAGGAAAGGGAGCCGATCATGACGAAGCGCCAGCCGAAGACCTACGAGGACGTGTGCCTGTGGTGGGAGGGGCTCGACGACGAGACCCGCGCCCAGGAGATCGATGAGTTCGCGCTTGAGTTCGGCTACCACTCCACCAAGCTCGAACGCTCCGACGTGCACTTCGAGGAGGCGCGCGAGATCTTCGAGCGTGGCACCGTCACGGCCTACACGGGCGACGTGCGCAGCCTCACCTCGCTCGCGAACCAGCAGGTGGCCTTCGATCTCATCCTTCGCAATCTCGCGCGCGGCGAGCGCTTCGACGAGGAGCTGCTCCTGAAGACCCATCGTCTCGTGGCCGGCGGCACGTTCTCGAGGCGCCAGCTTGCCGACGGCGAGTTCCCCGGCACCTACAAGCGCTCGGACTACTTCGTGCGCGAGACGAAGGAGGTGGGCGCGCTTCCCGAGGACTGCCCGACGCTCACCCGCGAACTCCTCGCCGAGGTGGATGACGAGCTCGACGGCCTCACGCCCGCCCGCGCGCTCACGGTGGCGGCGTACTTCCACAACCAACTCGTCTCCATCCACCCGTTCTCCGAGGGCACGGGCCGTGCGGCGCGCGAGCTCTCGAACTACATCCTCCTCTGGGGCGGCCACGCGCCCATCTGCATCTACAAGGAGGATCGCAACGAGTACTTCGGCGAGCTCGAGGCCTTCGACGAGACGGGCGATCTCGAGCCGTTCAAGGCGTTTCTGCGCAAGGAGACGGTGAAGTCCTGGGAAACCCGCGTCCGCGGGTAGGAGCTGCGCCCCTTTCGCTGATTCAACCGCGTGCGATGAGGCGGGCCCGCGTGCGGCGGAAGGCCATCCTCGGGTTGCGTCACAATGCAAGGACCCGAGGGAAAGGCGGCGATGGGGCGAGAACTGCAAAGCGTGGCGCTTCGCCTTGCCGCGGGACCGCTTGGCTCGGTGGCGCTCGCGGCCGTGGGCTGGCTCGTGGGCTGGCTCATCTGGCCCGCCTCGTGGCGCTTCCAGCTTTTCTGCGCCGTCGCGGCCTGCGCCGTGTGGACGTTCCTCTGGCTGCGCGAGCGCCTCGCGGCGAGCCCCGAGGCGTCCCTCTGGTTCTTCCTCGTGCCGATGGGCGTGCTCCTCGTGGCCTTCACGCCGCCGATTGCCTCGGTGTCCTGGGACGGTCAGAACCACTTCTCGAACTCGCTCGTCATCGCCCAAGGGGGAAATGCCACCTACACCGGCGCGGATCGGCTGATGAACGATCGCGACGCCATCTACGACGTCGGGCTCATCCCCTATGGCACCTCGGAGGACGACTGGCACCCGAACTGGCAGCTCTCGCTTTCGGAGGAGGGGCTCGCGCGCCAGGTGGAGGTGCTCGAGGCCGCAGCCGCATCCGGCGACGACGTGACGCTCGAGGGCCTCACGCGCCTCTCCGATGACGAGGAGGTCGTCGAGATGGGCGGCATGGGGCTCGTGGCGCGGCTGCCCATGGCGGGCGGGCTCGCCCTCGGCCGCGCGGCGGGCCTTCCGATTCTCTGGACCTACGCGCTCGGACGGGTGGCGAACTACGCCTTCTGGTGCGTGCTCGCGTGGATCGCGATGCGCCGCCTCGTGGCCGGCAAATGGCTCTTCCTCGTGATCGCGCTCCTGCCCACGCAGCTCTACATCGCCGCGAACTGGAGCTACGATCCGTGGGTGGTGGGCTTTGCCGCCATCGCCACCACGAGCCTCATCGGCGCCCTCCAGCGCGCGGACGAGCCGATCGGCCTTTCCGGCGCGCTCTGGATGCTCGTGCCCTTCTACCTCGCCACTTCCGTGAAGGCGATCCTCTTCCCCTGGGGCCTCGCCTTCCTCTGCCTTCCGAGCGCGAAGTTCTCGAGCAGGCGCAACGCCTGGCTCTGGCGCCTCGCGTGGGTGGCGCTCCTCGCCTTCATGGTGTGGGGCTTCCTCGCGCCCTTCATCTCCACAAACGGCGCCTCCAACGTGGACACGCAGTCCACGACGGACGTGCATCCCGCCGAGCAGCTCGCGCTCATGATCCGCGAGCCCTGGCGCTACGCCCTCGGCCTCGCCACCACCACCGCGAGCTATTTGAACCCGGCGCGCATCTTCATCGAGCTTCCCGTGAACCTGTGCTACCTGCCCTGGCCCGTGCTCGGACCCGTGATCGCGGCCGGTGAGCTCCTGCTTCTCGCGTGGACGACCATGGCGGACCGCTCGCAGGCCGACACCTGGGCGAGCACGAGGAGCGGCCGACGTCTGAGGATCATCTCCATCGCGGGCTTCGTCATCGCCTGTGGCGCGCTGCTCACGGCGCTCTACGTGAGCTACAACGAGGTGGGGGTCACCTACATCGATGGCATGCAGGTGCGCTACTACCTCATGTTCCTGCCGCTCATCCTCGGCCTCGTGCTCGATGGCGACGCGGTGCGCGAGGTGCGCTTCATCGCGCGCCACGTCGGGAGGCGCCTGCGCGGCACGCTCGGCCTCGAGGGCTCGGAAGGGGAGCCCGAAGCGCATCTTCGCCCGTGGTGGCTCTGCGAGTGCGTACGCGCCCGGCGCCTGCTCCTCGCGTGCGAGGGCGTGCTCCTTTTCGCCTTCGTGGCTTCGGGCTTCGTGGTGTGGTTTGTCGCCTGGGGGATCTAGGGCGAGCGTGCGGAAAGCTTGCCATGGGGAAGCGCGCGAGCCCTGATACCATACGAGCGACACGTCCATGCGTTTGGGGAGGCCCGTTGAAGCTGCTCATCACCGGTGCAAGGGGCCAGCTTGGCGAAGAGCTCACGCGCATCTTGCGCACGGGCAAGGCCGACATCGGGCCCGTGAACGCGCGCTGGGCCGACGTCGAGTTCCTCCGCACGGACGTGGAGGCCGACGAGGCGTCGGACACCCTCGCGCTCGACATCACCGATCGCGTGGCGGTCGATGCCTTCATCGCCGAGCACGCGCTCGATTGGGTGATCAACTGCGCCGCGGCCACGAACGTCGATGGCTGCGAGGCGGACGCGGAATTCGCGCATCGCCTGAACGCGGACGGCCCGGCGAACCTCGCGCTCGCCTGCAAGGCGATGGGCACGCGGCTCCTCCACGTTTCAACGGACTACGTGCTCGCGGGAGACGATCCCCTTCCGCAGGCAGAGGATGCCACGCCCAACCCGAAGACCGTCTACGGCAAGACGAAGCTCGAGGGCGAGCGCCTCGTGACGACGCTCGCGCCGAGTACCGTGGTGGTGCGCACGGCCTGGCTCTACGGCAGCCGCGGCAAGAACTTCGTCTACACCATGAGCCGCCTCGGGCGCGAGCGCGAGTGCGTGCGCGTGGTGGACGACCAGCACGGGAGCCCCACGAACGCGAACGACCTCGCGTGGGAGATCCTCGAGATCATGGTGTGGGCGGACGAAGTGGGCGACGAGGCCTCCGGCATCTGGCACGCCACGGGCTCCGGCACCACCACCTGGGACGCCTTCGCGAGGAGGATCTTCGAGCTCGAGGGCCTCGACTGCGAAGTCGAAGGCGTGAGCACCGAGGAGTGGGGCGCGCCCGCGCCGCGTCCGGCGTGGTCCGTGCTCGACAATCGCCGATTGAGGGAGACGATCGGCGATCACATGCGTCCCTGGGAAGAGGCGCTCGCGTCGTTCGTGGAGCAAGAGGGCCTCAAGGCCTGAGCCGCGGGCGAGCTCACCATCAGCGAGAGGAGGGCGAACGCCCCATGACGTGCTACCTCGTGACCGGCGGCGCCGGCTTCATCGGCTCGAATTTCGTGCTCTACCTGCTGCGCGCGCACGACGACGTGCGCGTGGTGAACGTGGACGCGCTCACCTACGCGGGCAACCTCGAGAACCTCTGCAGCGTGGAGGACGATCCACGCTACGCGTTTCTGCAAGCGGACATCCGCGACGCCGAGGCCATGGCCGCCATCATCGAGGCCGAGCGCCCGGACTACGTGGTGAACTTCGCCGCAGAGAGCCACGTGGACCGCTCGATCGAGGATCCCGGCATCTTCGAATCCACGAACGTGGGCGGCACGGTGAACCTCCTGAACGTGTGCCGCGCCGCGTGGGAAGCGCCGGACGGTGGCTATGGCGAGCACCGCTACCTGCAGGTTTCCACCGACGAGGCATACGGCACGCTCTCGCTCGAAGAGCCCGACGCCTTCTTCGCCGAGACCACGCCGCTCGCCCCGCACTCGCCCTATTCGGCGTCGAAGGCCTCGGCGGACCTCTTCGTGGGTGCCTATGGCGACACGTTCGGCATGCCCGTGCTCATTACGCGTTGCTCGAACAATTACGGCCCCTACCAATTCCCCGAGAAGCTCATCCCGCTCATGATCCGCAACGCCGTCCACCACGAGGCGCTGCCGGTCTACGGCGACGGGCTCAACGTGCGCGATTGGCTCTTCGTGGAGGACCACTGCAAGGCCATCGACCTCGTGCTTCGCAAAGGGAGGCTCGGCGAGGTCTACAACGTGGGCGGCCACAACGAGCGCGCGAACATCGACATCGTGAAGACGATCATCCGTCTCGTGTCGGAGCGGCTCGGCGACCCCGAGATCAATGACGGCCTCATCACCTTCGTCGAGGACCGCAAGGGCCACGATCGCCGCTACGGCATCGACGCGAGCAAGATCGGCTCCGAGCTCGGCTGGCGGCCGGAGACCACCTTCGAGGTGGGCATCGAGCGCACGATCGACTGGTACCTCGCGCATGCCGAGTGGGTGGAAAGCGTGACGAGCGGCGCCTACCAGGCCTACTACGAGCAGATGTACGGCCATCGCGGCGCGGCCGCAGACGCGTAAAAGGCGAGCTCGAAGCATGCGCTATGCGATCTTCTCCGCGCTCTATCCCCCGCATCTCGGCGGGGTGGAGCTCTTCACGCAAAACCTCGCGCACCACCTGGCGGCGCGAGGCGACGACGTCCGCGTGATCACCTCCGCGCTCAGCCCCGAGGACGTGGGAACCGAGATAGACGAGGCGGGCGTCGAGGTGGTGAGGCTCGCCTCTCACCCACTGTTCGGCGGACGCCTTCCCGTGATGCGCGCGAGCGCATCGGTGCGCGCGGAACTGGAGGGGCTCGTCGAGTGGGGGCCGGAGCGCCTGCTCGTGAACACGCGGTTCTACCCGCTCTCGCTTGCGGGCGCGGCGCTTGGCACGCGAGAGGGCATCCCCACGGTCGTACTCGACCATGGCTCGGCCTACCTCACGCTCGACAATCCGATGTTCGACGTCGCGATTCGCCGCTACGAGCAGGCGGTCACGCGCCACTTGCGGAAGGGCTCGACGCGTTTCGCGGGCATCTCGGCGAAGAGCGCCGCCTGGCTTCGCGAGTTCGGCATCGAGTGCGACCTCGTGGTGCCGAACGCGATCGACGCCTCGGCCTTTCGCGCCGAGGCCACGGATCGAGGCTTCCATGCCGAGCTCGGGCTTTCCAAGGAAGCGCCCCTGGTGGCCTATGCGGGGCGCCTCACCGCGGCCAAAGGCGCGGAAATCGTGCTCGAGGCGGCGAGGATGCTTCCGAGCGTGACCTTCGCGATGGCGGGCTCGGGAGATCTCGAGGATGGGATTTGCGCGCACGCACCCAAGAACCTCGCGCTCCTTGGCAGGCTTTCCCATGGCGACCTCTCCGCGCTCCTCTCCGAGGCCACCGCGCTCGCGCTGCCGAGCGCCGCGGAGGGTTTCGCGACGGTCCTCCTCGAGGCGGGCGCATGGGGTGTGCCCGTCGTGGCCACCGAGGTGGGGGGCACAGACGAGGTCCTCGCCGACGACGGGTGGGGCGTCATCCTCGATCGAAGGACGCCACTCGCGCTCGCGGATGGCGTCGATCGCGTGCTCGCCTGGGGTGAGGACGAGCGTGCCGCGCGAGGCGAGGCCATGAGGGCGCACGTCGAGGCCTCATGTTCGTGGGGCGCCACCGTCGAGGCGCTCGATCGCGCGTTCCAGTGACGTACCATCCTGCGGCGTG
>CANPVI010000047.1 GCA_947581665.1 uncultured Atopobiaceae bacterium
CTTCTTCGCCTTCGCATCGGGCGGCCTCTTCGGGCGCGGCCTCGGCATGGGCGTGCAGAAGTACGCGTACCTCCCCGAGGCGCACAACGACTTCATTCTGCCCGTCATCGGCGAGGAGCTCGGCCTCGTGGGCGTGCTCTTCGTGTTCGCGTGCTTCGGCGTCATCGCCTGGGCGGGCGTGCGCATCGCCGAGCAGGCAAACGATCGGGGCGGGCGCCTGCTCGCCATGGGCTGCGTGGGGCTCCTCATCGGGCAGGCCACGTTGAACTTCGCGGGCGTGCTCGGCGTGGCGCCCCTCACCGGCAAGGCGGTGCCGTTCCTGTCCGCGGGCGGCTCCTCGATGCTCGCCTCCATGCTCATCGTGGGCCTCCTCGCGAACGTGTCGCTCAACACGACGCTGCCCGAGACGGACCACGACCGCCGCCGCGCGAAGCTCACCCTCGCCGAGGTGGAGGAGCCCACGGCGCGCCCGAAGGAGCGGCCGGTGGCGCCTGCGGGCCTCACCCTCATCAGCGGCGGTGCCGCGCACAAGGGCGCTCCCCGTCCGCCGGCGCGAAGGACCGCGCCCGCCCGGGATCGCGCAAGCCAGCGAGGCGCGCGGGGCGCCGAGGGTGGCCTTCGCGACGTCTCGCGTCCGGCGCGCAAGAGCCGATCCGCACTCAGGCAAGGAGCCTAGCCATGGCGCTCGTGGCCATCGCCGCCGGCGGCACCGCCGGGCATGTGAACCCCGCCCTCGCGCTCGCCGAGGAACTCACGAGGCGAGGCGAGGACGTCTGCTTCTTCGGCCAGTCGACGAAGCTCGAGGGGCGCCTCGTCCCGGAGGCGGGCTACGAGCTCGTGCCCCTCACCATCAGCGGCTTCGATCGCTCGAAGCCGTGGACGGCCGTGTCCGCGGCCACGAAGCTCATGAAGGCGAAGAAGGTCGTGCGCGGCGTCATCGCCAAGCGCGCCCCCGCGGTGGCCGTGGGCTTCGGGGCCTACGTGGAGGTGCCGCTTCTCTCCGAGTGCGATCGTGCGGGCATCCCCACGCTCATCCACGAGCAGAACTCGGTGGTGGGGCTCGCGAACCGGATGATGGCGAAGGGGGCCCGCGAGGTGTGCATCTCGTTTCCGCAGGCAAAGGCGAGTTTCGAGGGCTCGCTCGGGCCGCACGCGAAGCTCGTCTTCACGGGAAACCCGGTGCGCCGCTCCGTCATCGAGGGCGATGGCGCGCGTGCGCGCGAGGTGAGGCGCATTCCGGCCGACGCCGAGGTGCTCGTGTGCTTCGGGGGCTCCCTTGGCGCCGTGGCCATCAACGAGGCGCTCGCGCACCTGAAGGGGCGCCTGCTCGGCGTGCCCGGCCTCCACGTGATCCATGCGACGGGCGCCGAGGGCTTCGACGCCACGGTCGAGGCGCTCGCGCTGAGCCCCGAGGAGGAGCGGCGCTGGCACGTGAGCGCCTACGTGAACGACATGGGCGATGTGCTTGCGGCGAGCGACCTCGCGCTCTGCCGCTCCGGTGCCTCGAGCGTCGCCGAGCTCGCCGCGGTGGCCCTCCCGGCGATCCTCGTGCCCTATCCCTTCGCGACCGCCGACCACCAGCGCGTGAACGCGGCGTGGCTCGCCGATGCGGGCGCGGCGAGGATCGTGGACAACGACGACCTCACCACCGAGGCCTTCGCCGACGAGCTCGTGGCGCTCCTCGAGGATGCGCCCGCGCGCCACGCCATGGCCGAGGCCGCGCGCTCGCTCGGTGGCGCGAAGGCGGCCGCGCTCCTCGCGGATGAGGTGCTCGCCGCGGCAGGCGAAAGCGCGTCGCGGCTACACTAGCCACGAACTTCCCATGCGCGCCTTGCGCGGCATTCGAGGCGTCCCTTCGAGCGGAAAGGCCCCCATGGCCCCATCTCTGGGTTTCACCAACGTCCACTTCATCGGCATCGGCGGCGCGGGCATGAGCGGCATCGCGCTCGTCCTCCACGAGCGCGGCTACCACGTGAGCGGCTCCGACCTCAAGAACTCGCGCTACGTGCGCGAGCTCACGCGCGCCGGCATTCCCGTCACGATCGGGCATTCGGCCGAGACGATCGAGGTTGCGAATCCCGACGTGGTCGTCATCTCCACGGCCATCCCCGAGAGCAACCCCGAGCTTAGGGCGGCGAGGGCAAAGGGCATCGAGGTCTGGCCGCGCGCGCAGATGCTCGCCGCGCTCTCGAAGGGCCAGCGCTCGGTGTGCGTGGCCGGCACCCACGGCAAGACCACCACCTCGTCGATGATCGCCGTCATGCTCGAGGGCATGGGGCTCGATCCCTCGTTTTTGATCGGGGGCGTCGTCGAGGGTTACGGCACCAACGGAAAGAACGGCTCGGGCGAGCTCTTCGTGGCCGAGGCCGATGAATCCGACGAATCGTTCCTCCTCTTGCACCCCCAGGTGGCCGTGGTCACGAACATCGAGGCCGACCACCTCGACCACTACCACTCGCTGGACGAGATCTTCGAGGCGTTCCGCCAGTTCCTCGCCCTGCCGGGCCCCGAGGGCGCCGCGGTCGTGTGGGGCGAGGAGCCCAAGCTCGCCGATCTCGCCAAGGAGAGCGGCACGCCGGCGAAGACCTACGGTCGTGGCGTCGAATGCGACTACGTGGCCACACTCGACGAGGATCCCAAGGTCGTGCACGTGGCCACGCCGTCCGGGCAGGACGTGACGGTGCGCATCGCGGCCAACCCCGGCGTGCACAACCTGCTGAACGCGACCGCCGCCATCGCCGTGGCCGACATCCTCGGGCTCGATGTGGAGGCCGCGGCTCGCGCGCTTTCGGACTTCAAGGGCGTGAAGCGTCGCTTCACGCAGGTGGGAAGGGCCAATGGCATCACCTTCGTCGACGATTACGGCCATCACCCCACCGAGATCAAGGCTACGCTCAAGGCGGCGAAGTCGCTTTGCTTCGATCGCGTGGTCGTGCTCTTCCAGCCTCACCGCTACAGCCGTACGCAGGCGCTCGCCCCGGAGTTCGCGGATGCGTTCGACGACGCGGACGAGCTCATGGTGATGGACGTCTTCGCGGCGGGAGAGATGCCCATCCCGGGCGTCTCGGGCAAGACCGTGGCGGCGTCCGTGTCCTCGAAGCACCCCGAGATGCCGGTGAGCTACCTGCCGGATCGTCGTCGCCTCAGGGACGTGCTCGTGGAGAGGCTTCGCCCCGGCGACCTCTTCATCACGATGGGCGCGGGCGACGTGACGATGGTGGGGCCGGAGGTCCTCGAGCGCCTCGAGGACGCGCAGGCGTAGGGTCGCCGGAGCGTCGTGGCGAAGAGGAAGGCGACACCGAGGAAGTCGGGCGTCTCAGCCGCGCCTGCGAGGGGCAAGGCCTCCGCGTCCGCGAGGGCAGAGGCGAAGCCGAGAGCCGCAAAGGCCGCAAAGGCCGCAAAGGCCCCCAAGCTCGCGCGGCAAACGGCTTCGCGGATGCCGAAGTCCAAGATCCCCAAAGCCTCGAAGATCCCCCAAACTCCGAAGACGAGGGCCCAAAGTGCCAAGGCGGCGAGACGCTCGCGCGCAAGGGGGGGCCTCGAGGTCCCCAAGGCCGAAGCTTCGCTTCGACAGTCCGCGCGCACGCAGGGCTCGCCCCGCACGCGCCAAGCCCTTCCCGAGGACGAGCGAGCCGAGCGAACCCCGAGATCGACGAGGACGGGCTCACGGGTGAGGCTCGTGGCGGGCACGCTGGGCATCGCGCTCGTGGCCATCGTCGTGGGTGCGCTCGTACTCTCCTTCACCCCGGTCTTGCAGGTGCGCTCCATCGAGGCGCGATCCACCGCGCACATCCCCTCGTCGGATATCATCCGCCTCTCGGGGGTGGGGGTGGGGACGCCGCTCATCTCGCTCGATCGCGAGGCCATCCGCTCGAAGCTCGCGCAGAACCCATGGGTGCGTTCCGTGGACGTGGACTGGGGCCTCGACGGCACGCTTCGCATCACGGTGAACGAGCGCGCCCCCTACGCGCTCGTGGTGATGGGAAGCCAGGACATCGCCTGGTACCTCGCAGAGGACGGGGTGTGGCTCGAGCCGTCGGACGTGAAGCCGTCGGGCGAGGTGGACATGTTCACGGCCGCGCTCGACAAGTGCCGCTCCGATGGCCTTTTGCTCATCGCCGACGTGCCCCAGACCGTCAACCCGAAGGCGGGGACAAAGACGACCGATTCGTCGATCGAGGGCGTGCTCGCCTACCAGCAAGGCTTCTCGCCGGAGTTCGCCCAGCAGGTGGCCTACTATCGCGCGGAATCGGAATCCTCGCTTTCCTGCGTGCTGATGAGTGGCGTGGAGATCTCCCTCGGGGCGCCTCGGGAGATCGATTCCAAGGAAGTGGTGGTTCAGGCGCTTCTCGCGGAATTCCCGAACCAGCTCACCTACATCAACGTGCGCGTGCCCTCGCACCCCACCTATCGCAGGCTCGATAGCGAGAATGTGGCGCCCGGCACGGGGGTCTACGGCGCGGATGACGTGGTTCCCGAAGAGGAGCCCGCGCCAGAGGGGGAGGCCCCGGACTTGGGCGAGGGAGAGGGTTCTCCCGAAGATGAGGGTGAGCCTTCAGGTGTCCCCTATGGCACCTGAGACCAACCCTCTAGCGATACTTGAGGGTTGAGGAGGATTCTTGCAATCATATCTACCTGCGGTGATGTACGTGAACGGTTATCGCTTGACCCATGCTTTAGCTATGTGCGATGATACTTCGATTTACGGTTGCCATTGGGTTCAACTTGAGCATTATGGTTGGATTCGCAGGTATCCGAGCCAGCAACGCGGGGTGTGCTGCGCCCCGTCAAACGCGTGACGGGGCGAACCCGCCGGGAGGAGAGACGATGGACACCATGGCCCCCAACAACTACCTCGCCGTGATCAAGGTCGTGGGCGTGGGCGGTGGCGGCACGAACGCCATCAATCGCATGATCGACGAGGGCATCCGGGGCGTGGAATTCGTCGCCGTGAACACCGACGCCCAGGCACTCGCCCTCTCCGAGGCCGATCACCTCGTGCACATCGGCACGGACATCACCAAGGGCCTCGGCGCCGGCGCCAACCCCGAGGTGGGCGCGCAGGCCGCCGAGGAGAGCCGCGACGAGATCAAGGCCGCGCTCGCGGGCGCGGACATGGTCTTCATCACCGCGGGAGAGGGTGGTGGCACCGGCACCGGCGCGGCGCCCGTCGTGGCGCGCATCGCCAAGGACGACATCGGCGCCCTCACGGTGGCCGTGGTCACAAAGCCCTTCACCTTCGAGGGCAAGACGCGCTCGGCGCAGGCCGAGACTGGCATCGAGGAGCTCCAGGACAACGTCGACACCCTCATCGTGATCCCGAACGATCGCCTCCTCGAGCTCTCCGAGAAGAAGACCACCATGCTCGAGGCCTTCCAGACGGCGGACGACGTGCTCTGCCAGGGCACGCAGGGCATCACCGACCTCATCACCGTCCCCGGCCTCATCAACCTCGACTTCGCCGACGTCTCGACGATCATGCGCGGCGCGGGCACGGCCATGATGGGCATCGGCGTCGCCTCGGGAGACAACCGCGCGGTGGACGCCGCGCAGGAGGCCATCTCGAGCCGCCTCCTCGAGAGCTCGACCGACGGCGCCACGCGCGTGCTCCTCTCCATCGCCGGCAACAAGGATCTCGGCATCCAGGAGATCAACGACGCCGCCGATCTCGTGGCGGCCAACGTCGACCCCGAGGCGAACATCATCTTCGGCACGGTCGTGGATGAATCGCTCGGCGATCAGGTGCGGGTGACCGTCATCGCCACCGGCTTCGAGCGCAACCAGAGCGCGCAACCGTTCGTGAGCGGCTTCGGCATCACCGACCGTGCCGACCGCCGTCGCACGAACCGCGCGCCCGCGTCTCGTCGCGAGCCTGCGGCCTCCTCGAACGACTTCGAGATCCCCGATTTCCTCAGGCGTCCGCGCGCCTAGGCCCACACGTGTTCAACCCCACACTGGGCGCCATCGGTGCGCCTGAGTTGGAACTCATCGGCGACGCGTCACGTCCCTTTGGCGTGACGCTCGCCTTTTCCGGCCGTCGTGGTGGTGTGTCCGAGGGGCCGTATCGTTCGCTGAACATCGGGAGCCGCGTGGGGGACGACCCCGCCCACGTGGCGAAGAACCGCCTTCGGCTCCTCGAGGCGCTCGGCGCGGGCGATCTCGCGCCGAGGATCGTGAATCCGAAGCAAGTCCATGGGACGGCCATCGCCTCGCTCACCGATGCCTCCGAGGGGGCCCTCGACGCCTTTCGCGAGGCGGCCGAGGCGGGAGCGGACGCGCTCTGCGTGAGCGCCCCCGAAGTGCCGGTGCTCCTCGGTTTCGCGGACTGCGTTCCGGTGGTACTCGCGTGTGAGGGCGGCTTCGCCGTGGTGCATTCGGGCTGGCGGGGCACGCTCGCGCGCATCTCGGCGCTCGCCGTGCGCGAACTCGCGCGCATCACCTCCTCCTCGCCGCGCGAGGTCCTCGCCTACGTCGGCCCCCACATCCAAGCGGCCGACTACGAGGTATCCCGAGAGCTCCTCGACCAATTCGTCGACGAGTTCGGACCGAGCGTCGCCTCGGGCAATCGCCACCTCTCGCTTTCCCGCGCGATCCGCATCGCCCTCGCCTCCGAGGGCGTGCCCCAGGAGAACCTCTGCCTTTGCGATGTCTCGACGTTCTCGGAGCCCGAGCGCTATTTCTCCCACCGGCGCGACGGTGCGCCAAGCGGAAGGCAGGGGGCGATCGCATGGCTCGGCTAAGGCGCGCGCTCCCGCTCCTCGCGGCCTCGGTCCTCGCACTCGCGCTGTCCGCCTGCGGTTCCTCTGAACACGGGGTACTCACGGTCGCGGGTTCCACGACCGTGCTCCCGATTGCCGAGATCGCCGCGGAGGACTTCGAGGAGGAGAGCGGCGTCCAGGTGCTCGTCTCGGGCCTCGGCTCCTCGGCGGGCATCGAGGCGGTCATCAACGGCACCGCCGACGTGGCCACCTCGAGCCGCGACCTCACGCCCGAGGAGGCCAACCAGGGCCTCTCGCAGTACGCGGTGGCCCACGATGGCATCGCCGTCATCGTGAACGACGACAACCCCGTGGACAACGTGACGCTCGACCAGCTTCGCGGCATCTACGCGGGTGAGATCGACAACTGGAGCGCGCTCGGAGGCCCCGATCTGGCCATCCAGGTGGTGAACCGCGACGAGGCCTCCGGCACGCGCGAGGCGTTCCGCACGATCGTCATGCGCGGCACGCCCTTCGATCGCACTGCGGCGGTGCTTCCGGGCACGGGCCAGGTGCGCGACGTCGTCTCGCGCACGCCGGGCGCCATCGGCTACATCTCCATCGGATTCGTGGAGAACCGCTTCACGAACGCCACGGTGAAGACCCTCGACGTCGACGGTGTCGAGCCCACGGAGGCCAATCTCGAATCGAGCGCCTATCCGCTCTCGCGCGACCTCTACTTCTTCACGAAGGGGGCCGCCGAGGGGGAGGCGAAGGCGTTCATCGATTACGTGCGCTCGAGCACCATGGACGCCACCATCCGCGATGCCGGCTACGTGCCGGTGGGCGAGGGAGGTGGAGACGATGCCTGATCCTCTGTCCACTCCCTCGAGCATGATCGAGGACGTGCGTCGCGCGCAGGGCACGGGCCGCGTGCCGGGCGATCTCGTCAAGCCGCCGCACCTCCAAGACATCAGCCCGAACTCGCGCAAGGCCTATTCACGTGGCCTGAAGCTCGTCGACCGGCGCACCTACGTGAAGGAGCGGGCGCTCGAGTGGCTCTTCTTCGCGTGTGCGTTCGTGGCGGTGGTGGCGGTCTTCCTCATCTTCGCCTTCACGATCTATCGTGCGGTGCCCGTGCTCACCGACATCGGCCTCGGCGAGTTCTTCGGGCTCGATTGGGCGCCCTCGGAGGGCTCCTACGGCATCATCGCGCTGCTCTTGGGGTCGCTGCTCGTGTGCGCGGGTTCGCTCGCGCTCGGGGTGCCCCTCGCAATCGGCTGCGCGGTCTACCTCGTGGAGATCGCCTCGAAGCGCGTGTCTCGCATCGTGTCCACGGCGGTCGACCTGCTCGCCGGAGTGCCGAGCGTCATCTTCGGCTTCTTCGGCCTCGTGATGCTGCGTCCGCTCATCGCCGACCTCACGGGTGGCATGGGCTTCGGCGCGCTCACCGCCTGGCTCGTGCTCGCGATCATGATCGTGCCCACCATCACCACTCTCACGATGGACGCCCTGCGCTCCATTCCCATGGGCGTGCGCGAGGCGTCCTATTCCATGGGCGCCACGAAATGGCAGACCATCTACAAGGTCGTGCTCCCCGCCGCGAAGCTCGGCATCGTGAACGCCGTCGTGCTCGGCATGGGCCGCGCCATCGGCGAGACGATGGCCGTGCTCATGGTGGTGGGAAACGCCCCCGTCGTGCCCGAATCCATCTCGAGCCCCGTCTCCACGCTCACGAGCCAGATCGCGCTCGACATGGGCTATTCCTCGGGCCTGCACCGCGCGGCGCTCTTCGGCATGGGCGTGGTGCTCTTCGTGATCTCCGCGTCGCTCGTGGGCGTCGTGCGGCTCGTCTCGCGCGACCGCGAGGAGCACGTGGACAGCCGCGAGGCCGAACGCGAGCGGGAGAAGCGCGAGCGCCTCACGAAGGCCACGCCGGTCGAGCTCGCCACCGAGGGCCCGGATCTCTCGAGCACCCAGCTCGCGCGCGAGGCGGAGATGCAGGAGAACTCCCGAAAGCGCATCAAGCGCCACCTCCAAAACGGCTCGAGCGCGAAGGTGAGCAAGAATGTGACGAACGCGACGATGGTCACCGTCTTCAAGGCGGCGGGTTGGCTCGCGACGGGCGTGCTCGCGATCATCATCGCGTTCGTGGCGTGGAACGGCCTGCCGGTGATGTCGCTCGACTTCATCTTCGGCTGGCCGGAGGGCGTGAATGCCGAGGGCGGCATCTTCCCGACGATCGTGAGCTCGCTCTACGTGACGGTGCTCGCCATGCTCATCTGCGCGCCGATAGCCATTCTCGCAGCCGTCTACCTCGCGGAGTACGCGAAGCAGGGACGCCGCGTGGCGTTCATCCGCTATGCCGCGGACACGCTCTCCTCGGTGCCCTCCATCGTCATGGGACTCTTCGGCTTCGCGCTCTTCGTGGAGGCGTTCGGCTTCGGCCTCTCGATGCTCTCGGCGGCCCTCGCGCTCGCGCTCATGATGCTTCCCATCGTGATGCGCACGACCGAGGAGGCCATCCGCGCCGTGCCCCGCTACATCCGCTGGGGCGCCTACGGCCTCGGTGCCACGAAGTGGCAGACCGTCTCGCGAGTCGTGCTCCCCACGGCCTTCCCGAGGATCGCCACCGGCATCGTGCTCGCCATCGGCCGCGCGGTGGGGGAGACGGCCGTCGTGCTCTACACGATGGGCCAGG
>CANPVI010000048.1 GCA_947581665.1 uncultured Atopobiaceae bacterium
TCGCCACGCCCGACTTCAAGTACCTCACCGGCGAGACACTCACCCTCGAGGGTGGCATGGGCCTGCGACCTTAGCCGACGCTGCGGCACTCTGGTGCACCCGATCTGCGCGCGATCTCGGGGGCTCACGTAGCGTAAGTACGCTACCCTCTCAAGCTTGTTTTGGGAGGGATGCTTGCGCTAGTTAAACCTGCAGGTCATTGCATTCGCAACAACCCACTGGGTTGTTGCGCCCCCGAGATCCCACGCATCTCGGGCACCCCAGAGCGCCTCGCTGACGGTTTGCTCGTTCCTGGTTCCGCCATCGTTGCGGCAAGGACTCGTGCTAGCTCGTTGACCCTCGCGGTCTCAGCATCGCCCGCCCTGCTCCTGTCGCGTAGCCTTTACAGCCGCCTTTTCATCCGCGGAGGCCTTTCGGCCGCCCTCGATTTTGGCATGGAGCCCTCTTGGCCGCCCCCGAAGGGCGGCAGAGAAGGCTCCATGCCACTTTTTGAGTGTGAGGAGGGCGTGTCGAGGCGGCTGAGGCCGCTCTGCGACAAGTTGGCGGGGCGGCCGAGAACCCTAGGCGACGGAAAAGGCGGCTGAAAGCTCTAGGTAGCGTTTGCGGGGCGGCTGAGGGCGCGAGATGGCAGATGCACGCGAAGCGCGAGGCGGGGTGGCGCGCGCTAGTCCAGAGCTCCGAGTTGCTCGGCGAGGCTTGCGAGGGCGCTTCGGACGGCGGGGTCGTCGAGCGGGTTCGAATCTTGTGCGCCGCCGTGGACCCCCGAGAGGTCGTCATCGGAGATGAGGGCGCTTCCGAGGGCGCGGAGGTAGCGGTAGACGCCATCGGCCGCGTTGCGGTTCATCCAGATCCCGCGTGCGTCCATGAGCTCCACGAACTCGTCGACGTCGGCGCAGGCGCACACCTCGTTCACGAAGGCGGGGGAGAAGCGGGGCCCCTGCGACGCCTTCGCGGGGAAGGCTCGCGCGGGGGCGTGTTTCCTTGGGCGGTTCACCATGGCGCGTCCTTCGATAGAGCGTCCGTCCCGCGGCATCCGCACGCGTAGGCACGATTCTATGGGAGTGAGCCGCTCGCCGAGCAGATTCTCGAAAACGTGCGTGGATGTCGCCGAAAAAAGCACGAACGAAATTTCACCCCCCCCCTGATCTCGCGCGTTTCCGTATGCTTGCAAAATGGGGCACCCTCAGATCCCCCACACCGATTCCGCACCTAGGAGGACACATGAAATACGAGATCATCGGTAATCCGTATCCCGCAGTCGTCTGCCATCTCGAGCGCGGCGAGGCCATGAAGACCGAGAAGGGCTCGATGGTGTGGATGGATCCTGTCTTCACGATGGAGACCAAGGGCGGCGGCGTGAAGAAGGCCCTCGGACGCGCACTCGCGGGCGAGTCGATGTTCCAGAACATCTTCACCGCGAAGGCCCCCGGCAAGATCGCCTTCGGCTCGAGCTTCCCCGGCCGCATCCTCCCGCTCCAGATCGATGCGCAGCACAGCTACGTCGTGCAGAAGATGGCGTTCCTCGCCTCGACGATGGGCGTCGACCTCTCGATGACGTTCCGCAAGAAGCTCGGCGCGGGCGCGTTCGGCGGCGAGGGCTTCATCATGGAATCGCTCACGGGGCAGGGCACCGTGTTCATCGAGTGCGACGGCGAGCTCGTGGACTATGAGCTCGCGGCCGGCCAGACGCTGCTCGTGGACACGGGCAACGTGCTCGGCTACACGCAGGGCGTCACGCTCGAGATCGAGAAGATCTCCGGCGTGAAGAACGTGCTCTTCGGCGGCGAGGGCCTCTTCAACACCAAGCTCACGGGCCCCGGCCACGTGTGGCTGCAGACGATGCCGCTCGCCAACGTCATCGACGTGATCGCCGCGCACATGCCGGTGTCGAACTAGCGCAATGGGCTCGGACGACAGGAGCCAACACACGGCGGCCCCCGCCGACGAGGGGGCCGACTCCCCGTCGCTCGCCGACCTCACGCGACGCTTCACGCACGACTTCATGAACGGCGACGGCGAGGCGAACGCGGGGATGCTCGCGGACGACTTCGTCTTCATCGCCGCCACGCCCGGCCAGAGCACCTACGATCGCGATTGCTTCCTCGCGGTCTGCCGGGTGATGGCCGAGGACAACATGCGCGTCGTGCTCACGAACCAGTCCTTCATGGCCCTGCCGCTCTCCAAGGACTACTGCTGCGTGCTCGCCATGTTCCGCGTGTTCTTGAGCAGGGGTAATGCGCAGGCCTCGCTTCGCGGGGCCTCGGCGCGCCTCACGTTGCACTGGTCGCTCGCCGGGCGCGAGCCGAAGCTCGAGGTGCTCGAATCCTCGTTCGTGCTGGACGTGGCCGAGGTCTACGACATGGGCATGCGCGAGGGTAGTGTCTCCGAGTTGCATGTGTCCGACGGCGCGCAGGATGGGCGCCTACTGGAGTTTCGCGACGACCACCGCATCTCGCACTTCGTGGCGGCCGAGATGATCCTCTACGTGGAGGCGCACGGCCACAAGTGCACGATCCACTGCGTGGAGGACGTCTTCGACGTGAACGAGGGCATCACGGCCGTCGCGGCGCGCCTCGGCGAGAACTTCGTGAGGCTCCACCGCTCCTACCTCGTGAACCCCTGGCACCTGCGCACGCTCTCGGAGAAGGGCGCCACGCTCGACGACGGCGAGACGCTGCCGGTGCCCGCGCGCAGGCTCGAGGAGCTTCGCGAGGTGCTCCGGCAGGTGAGGAAGCCGAGAAACGACATCGACGGCATTGGCTACCTGCTCTGGGGTGGAAAGCTCTAGGATTGTCGTGAACGCCCGCGATGCGCGAAGCGGCGCTGCCGAAGCACGAACCTCAAGAGAAGGACATCAGCTATATGGATGAGCGCACGAACGATGCGATCGACGCCGCCGTGCCCGAGGGCACGGACGACGCGACGATCGAGAACCTGCCTCCCACCGAGACTGAGGCCGAGATAGAGAACGACGTGGACGAGGCCCAGCAGCGCCTCGAGGCGATGGAAAAGCTCGAGCGCGTGGAGCTCTCCCTCGACGCCGCCTTCAACACCGGCAAGGCCGAGCGCAGCCGCATCACGCGCGCCGCGCAGCTCGACGCGGCCGAGGCCGTGGCCATGGCCGGCATGGCGATGGAATCCGACGAGGTGGCTGACGAGGCCTTCCGCCTGAACGTGATCGCGAGCCATGGGGGCAACCCCGAGCGCGCCAAGACCGCACGCCAGAACCTGCGCAAGGCGAACCGCGAGGCCAAGGCCAACCACAAGGCCGCCACGAAGTCGGCCAAGAACGCCTACGACGCGATCCGCTTCTCCGACCCGAACTCCATGGGCTTCATGCGCTTCGTGCAGGTGTACTTCGCCATCGACATCGCGGCGAACATCCTGCTTTTGCTCCTCACCTCGCGCGACACGGTGGCGAACGACACCACGCAGTTCTTCACGTGGATCATGCTCATCCTCACGGGCGTGGCGTTCTGGTTCTTCATCAACCGCTACAAGATTGCGCGACCGTTCATGATCGCGATGAGCGCGATCGGGCTCGCCTTCGGCGGCATCAAGCTCGCCATCGAGGGCACCTTCAGCCTGCCGACCTTCATCTTCAACGGCGCCTTCTACATCTTCCTGATCTTCTACTTCATCTTCTCGAAGCGCGTGAAGGCGACGATGGTGAACGACCTCGCCAAGCGCACGGGCATCTACGACAAGGAGGGCACGGCCTACCTCGAGCACGGCTGGCCGCTCATCCGCAACCTCATCATCTACTTCATCATCTTCTCGATCCTCGGCCACTGGATGGAAGCCGGCATGTGCCAGTTCATCCGCCTCGGCCTCGTGGAGGGCGAATACGACCCCTCGAACACGATGCTCTGGCGCGACTGGCTCTACCCGTTCCCCATGGAGGGCGCCGCGGTCGTGCTCATCGCGCTCTTCCTCTACCCGCTGCTCCAGTGGCTGAAGAGGAAGATCAAGAACCCCATCGTGCCCTACATCATCAGCTTCTTCGTGAACGCGGGCGTCTGCAGCTTGATCGAGTTCTCGATGGGCCTCCTCGTGAACGCCGACCACCAGCTCTGGGACTACTCCACCATGCCCTTCAACATCATGGGGCAGGTGTGCCTGCAAAACGCCATGGCCTTCGGCGCGGCCTCGTCGATCATCGCGTGGTGGGTCTACCCGCTGCTCCAGCTGTGGATCTCACGCGTGCCCGACGCGATCATGAACATCGTCTTCGTGGCGGTGGCCGTGGCGGGCGCCATCCTGTGGTCGCTCTACCTCTTCACCCCGCCTGAGTCCATCGAGTACGTGCCGCAAGACACCCTCACCACCGAGCAGCGCGACATGGAGGACCTGGACGCCTCGCTCGACGTCCTGCAATCCTCGCTCGATTGGGTGCAGTCCGAGGTCGCCGAGCTCGGCTCCGACGGCACCGACCTCCAGCCCGAGATCCAGCAAATCCAGGACTCGATCAACCAACTCACCACGCTCGTGGGCACATCGTCGTAACCCTTACGTCATGCACTCGCTTCTTCGGTGCGCCTTGGTGCACCGAAGAAGCGAGTGCATGACGACGCCAGTAAAGTGCCCGACTTCGCTTTGCGAAGCCGGGCGTCTGCGTTTCCAAAGCGCCTCGGGCACGTGTTTTCGGTGCGTGTTCTTCGCACCGAAAACACGTGCCCGAGGCGTAAAGGTCGTCTCAAATGAACGTAAGAATCTTGTCGAAGCCCGTCGTCGTGAAGACCTCCATCACCTCGGGCGCGACGCCGGTGAAGGCGAGGCGGCCGTCGATGAGGCTCTTCTGGAGCGCCACGAAGGCGCGCAGGCCGGCAGACGAGACGAAGTCGCAGCTCGAGAGGTCCACCACCATGTCGGTGATGCCGTGGCGCACAAGCTTGTCCACGTAGGCGGAGAACTCGGGCGCGGTGTTCGTGTCGATGCGCCCCTCGACGAGCACGGTGACGGGCTTCGTGTTCTCCTTGACGCTGAGATTCATGGCGCGCTCCTCAAAGGTGCTTCAAAAGAAGGTGCGGAACTAGAGGCCGAGGAGATCGGCGATGCCGGTGATCTCGAAGACCTCCATCACCTCGTCGGACGAGCCTTCAATGGCGATGGTGCCGCCCTTGGCCATGATCTGCTTGTAGGCCACCATGAGCACGCGCAGGCCGGCGGAGGAGATGTACTCGAGGTTCGAGAAGTCGAACACCACTGAGGTGACGTCGGGGGAGGAGAAGGCCTCTCCGACCGCCTTCTCGAAGTCCGGAGCGGTGTTGGTGTTGATTGAACCGCGCGCGGCGATCGTGGCGACGTTGCCGTCGACGCTAACCTGAGCTTCCATCACTCACCCTTTCTTTACGGCTATGCCGACTCTACCCGTTAGCCGTGTGAAGTGTCACGGACATGCGCGCGCGGGCGGTGCCTCGAGGGCGGAAGGGTGCGTGGAGATCGCACGAATGGCCGTTGATTTGCAACGAACGACGGTTTCGCGCGCGCAGGAGGTTTGCACTACGGTGTTTCTCCTACACTTACCCTGGCCGGCGAACGGCGGAAGGAGCGCGCATGACGCACGGAGCCCAGGAACTCGATTCGATCCACATCGTCTTGCCGGCGACGATCGAAGCGCTGCCCGAGGTCATCAACCCCATCTGCGACGTCCTCGAGGAGGTGGGGTGCCCGCACCCCACGGTGGACAGGATCGCGGTGGCCGTGGAGGAGCTCTACGTGAACGTGGCGCACTACTCCTATCCCGAGGACGAGCGCCCGGGCGAGGTGCGCGTGACGTGCACGGTCTCGCGCGATGGGGACGCCGACTGCGTGACGATCTCCTTCGAGGACGAGGGCATGCCCTTTGACCCCGTGGCCAAGTCCGATCCGAAGCTCGCCACCTCGGTGGAAGAAGTGAAGATCGGCGGCCTCGGCATCCTCATGGTGAAGCGGATGATGGATTCCCTCACCTACGAGCGCCGTGGCGCCACGAACGTCTCCACCATCTCCAAGTGCTGGTAGCTCATCCTTCTTAAACTTACGCCGCGAGTCTCCGCTTGGCCCCACGAAAGCGCCATGAACGTGGCAAGACTGTGATGCTCGCGCGCGAGCGCGAGACGCTGCGGGCGGACTGATACCCTTTGATGCGAAGTTTGCTCGCCCCCTCCCTCGGAGTTGCCCGCGCACATGTCGCCCAAGCAGCCAAAAGTCACGGTGATCATGCCCGCCTTCAACGTGGAGGCGTTCGTGGCGCGCGCGGTGGAGAGCGTGCGGGCCCAGACCCTTCGCGACCTCGAGCTCATCGTCGTGGATGACGGCTCCACCGATCGCACGGGCCGCATCGTCGACCGCATCGCCGAGCGCGATTGGCGCATCGAGGTCATCCACACGCCCAACCAGGGCGCCCCCGCGGCGCGCAACCTCGCGCTCGATCGCGCGCGGGGCAAGTGGATCGCCTTCTTCGACGCGGACGATTGGGCCGAGCCCACGATGCTCGCCGACGAGGTGGGCTTCGCCGAGGCCAACCACCTCGACCTCGTGGTCGCGGGCTTCGTGATCGAGACCCAGTGGGACGAGGAGGGCTCGCGCCTCACCGAGGACAAGAACGTCTCCACGCGCGTCTTCGGCAGCCAGGCGGACTTCCGCGCCACCGCCCACGAGCTCTTCGACGAGAATCTCCTCTACACGCCGTGGAACAAGCTCTTCCTCGCGAGCCGCATCCGCGAGCTCGGCCTTCGATTCAGGGACACCTTCTGGGACGACTTCCCGTTCGTGCTGGACTACATCCGCGACGTGGAGCGCGTGGGCGTGCTCGAGCACTGCTACTACCACTTCCAGCGCACGCGCGCCGAGAGCGAGACGAGCAAGTGGCGCCCGAACATGTACGAGAAGCGCGAGGAGGAGCACGAGTGGATGCTCGACCTCCTCGAGCATTGGGAGCTCACGAACGATCCCGCGAGCTGGGAGATGGTGCAGCGCCGCTACATCGAGCGGCTCGTGGGCTGCATCGAGAACGTGTGCGAGCCGGCCTGCACGCTCGAGGCCGACGAGCGCAAGGAACTCGTGCGCCAGATGATCTCCTCCGAGCGCGCCCAGCGGGCGGTCGCCGAGGCCAAGCCGCGTTCCACGATGATGCGCGTGATGCTCTGGCCCATCCGTCGCCAGGACGTGAACCTCGCGCTCAACGAGGGCCGCTTCATCGCGTTCGTGAAGCGCCACAACGCCCGCATGTTCTCCTCGCTCAAGGCAAGTAGGTAGCCATCCCTTTCCGCCACGTAGCCACCCCCATCCCTTTCCGCCGCGCAGCCACACCCCTTTCCGCCGCGTAGCCTTTGGGATCATGCGGCGTAAGTCTTTGGGAGTCGTTTGGGACGGCTACGCGGCGGAAGTCCTTGGGAGGCCCACGCGGCGTAAGTCTTTGGAAGTCCCTTGGGGCTGCGCGGCGTAAGTCCATGGAAAAGGCTTCGGGTGCTGAGCGGTTCGGACATTTGTGAACCTCGAGAAGACGCTCGGCTGAGTGTCAAACCTCGGCCCGCGCACGCCCTCGTCGTGCCACAATGAACGGGAGTACAGCCTGTCAAAACCTGCGAGAGGCGCGTCTCGCGCATGTATCGTGGGGTGTGCGAGGGAGATCGAGAGGAGACACGCTACATGTTCAAAATCCTCGAAAAGACGCAGTACTCGGAGAATGTGTACAAATTCCGAGTCCACGCGCCTCAGATGGCCAAGCATGCGCACGCTGGCCAATTTCTGATGGTGCGCGCCAACGAGACCGGCGAGAGGGTGCCCTTCACCTTCGCCGACTGGAACGCCGAGGAAGGCTGGATCGAGTTCATCTTCATGGTGATCGGCAAGACCACGACCGACCTCTCCCAGCTCAACGCCGGCGACGAGATCGCCGACGTCGTGGGCCCGCTTGGCAAGCCCACGGAGATGGACAACGGCTCCTGGTGTGTCATCGGCGGCGGAGTCGGCCTCGCCATCGCCTACCCCGTGGCCCGCGCGCTTTGCGCCCAAGGCGCCAAGGTCCGCGTCATCATGGGCGCCCGCACCAAGGACCTGCTCCTTCTCGAGGACCAGTTCCGCGAGCTCCCGCTCGAGAACCTCTACATCACCACCGACGACGGCTCCTACGGCGAGAAGGGCGTGGTCACCCAGCCGCTCGAGCGTCTTTGCATCGATCACGAGATCGAGCACGTCTTCGCCGTGGGCCCCGTGCCCATGATGAAGTTCTCCGCGCTCACCTGCGCGAAGTACGACATGCCGATCATCGCCTCGCTGAACCCCATCATGGTGGACGGCACGGGCATGTGCGGCTGCTGCCGCGTCGAGGTGGACGGCAAGACGAAGTTCGCCTGCGTCGACGGCCCCGATTTCGATGCCACGAAGGTCAACTGGGCAGACCTCTCCGCTCGCCAAGCGTCGTATCGCGCTGAGGAAGCCACTGCCATGGAGCACAGGAGGGAGACCTGCGCATGCCACTCGTAAACGGCAAGTACGTTCCCAATCCCAAGGCGCCTCGCGTCGCCGCCAATGAGGAGCCGGCGTACGAGCGCGCGAAGGACTTCCGCCCCGTCGATACGGGCTACACCATCGAGAACGCGCTCGAGGAGGCCAACCGCTGCCTCGACTGCAAGCGCCCGAAGTGCGTCGAGGGCTGCCCCGTCGGCATCAACATCCCGAAGTTCATCGAGAAGATCCGCGAGGAGGACTTCGGCGGCGGCCTCGACGTCATCCGCGAATCGAACCTCCTCCCTTCAGTGTGCGGCCGCGTGTGCCCGCAGGAGAGCCAGTGCGAGGGCCAGTGCGTCGTGGGCATCAAGAACGATCCCATCGCCATCGGCCAGCTCGAGCGCTTCCTCGGCGACATGGCCGGCGAGGTGGGCTCCACCCCCAAGGTGAAGCCGAAGAACGGCAAGAAGGTCGCGGTCGTGGGCTCCGGCCCCTCCGGCATCGCCTGCGCGGCCGAGCTCGCCCGTGAGGGCTTCGAGGTCACCATCTTCGAGGCCTTCTTCACCGGCGGCGGCGTGCTCACCTACGGCATCCCCGAGTTCCGTCTTCCCAAGGCCATCGTGAAGCGCGAGATCGAGGGCCTGAAGGACCTCGGCGTCGAGATCGTCTACGACGCGGTCGTGGGCCGCTGGACCGACGCCGACGAGCTCTTCAACGAGAAGGGCTACGACGCCATGTACATGGCCGTGGGCGCGGGTCTGCCGAAGTTCCTGAACATCCCGGGCGAGAACCTCCCCGGCGTCTTCTGCGCGAACGAGTACCTCACCCGCGTGAACCTCATGAAGGCGAACAAGTTCCCCGAGTACGACA
>CANPVI010000049.1 GCA_947581665.1 uncultured Atopobiaceae bacterium
GCGCCCTCGTAGCTCAGGGGATAGAGCACCGCTCTCCTAAAGCGGGTGTCGGCCGTTCGAATCGGCCCGGGGGCACCAGGTAAAACCAACCACCGTGCCCTGCGTAGTGCGGGACACGGTGGTTCTCTAGGTTTCGTGAGCGACGAACGGCGGCGTCCGCTTCCGCGATGAAGGACTCTGCGTCAGCCGTATATGGCTAGGCCACCCAGCAAATCGCCACCTCCTGCACGGCATGGAACCATTCGGTTTCATCCGCCGATTCGTCGGCAATGGCGGAAAGGATGTAGCCCCGCATTTTGGGATCGTCGTGTCCGACCCCATGGCTTTCCGTGTGCGTCCAGCACGACTCTCCCGGTTTCCGGAGGGATGCGCCTGGAGTTGCACCGCAAATCTTACGGAATTGCACCCCCACATGACAGGAAATCATGGTCCCAGGTGGTCGACGGCCACCACCTGGATGCCGTCGGAGGTGACGTGGGTGATGCCGGTGAAACCCACCACCACGCAGAGGGCTGCAGGCTCACGATCTCCCGCGTAGACGATCCGCTTTCTGAGCCTCATGAGGTGTATCACCGCATCGTCCACCTGCGCCATACCGAGCTTGATCTCGAAGGCGGCCCACTCGCCGTCATCACGCTCGAGAATCGCGTCGACCTCGAGATCGGTCTCGTCTCGGTAGTGCGAGAGCACCGCCCCGTTCGCGCGACCGTAGATACGAAGATCCCGAAGGACGAGGGACTCGAAGAGGAGGCCGAGGGTCTTCATGTCGGAGCGCAGCCGCTCGACGGTCGCGCCCATCCCTGCCGCCGCCAGTGAGGGGTCCGCGAGGTGACGCTTGGCCGTCTTCCGAAGGGCCACCGGCGAGCGGAGTGCAGGGGACCAGGCCGGGACGTCCTCGACCACGTGCATGCGCCGCAGGACGTCGAGATAGCTGCCGAGCGCCGGAGCGGAGATGGCCGCGTCGGCGGCGATGGTGCGCTGCGACGCGAGCGTGGACTCGTTACTGGAGAGCGAGCGCAGGAGCGCCAGCACCTTCACGGGATTCCGACGCGTGCCGTCGACCAGCGAGACGTCGCGTTCCGAGATCGCTCTGAGGTATTCCCGGGCGTAGCGCGACGCCGCCCCCGGTGCGAGGCCAATCGCCTCGGGCCAGCCGCCCTTCACTATGAGCGCCGCGATATCGGCGAGCGAGAGTGTCCCCCGGCTCGTGCCATACCGCTCGCCAGCGAAGAGGCCCTCCAGGCTCACGGACCCGTCGGAGACGCCTGCCTCCCGTAGTGTCAACGTCCCCATGTCCAGTCTGGCGATGCGCCCGGCGCCGCTGTGATGGGGGAGGTCGCCATCGCGCGGGGTAGACGAGCCCGTAAGGATGAAGTGGCCGCCGCCGGGCCTGCGGTCGCAGAGGTAGCGGACACCATCCCAGAGCTTGGGCACCTCCTGCCACTCGTCGACGAGACGCGGCTCGGGCCCCTCGAGCGCCCCGGCCGGGTCGATCTCGGCGAGGGCCCGCTGGGCGTAGTCGCCTGCGGGGTTGTCGACGTCGAGCTCGGACGCCGCGACCTGGCGCGCCGTCGTGGTCTTGCCGCACCACTTGGGTCCGTCGATGAGCACGGCTCCGAAGATGCCCAGGAGCTCCTCGAGCTCGGCGTCGACGATCCTCGGTATGTAGCGGGGCATATCTCCGGTGCCCATGTCAATCACCTTCGCGTCTGTGTTCCAGTAACGGCCATGATACGCTCTCTTCTACCAGCATATTTTCATCTTTGTGATGAATAGAATTTCACATTTAGGCGTATTTCAATTTCACGTGTGGGTGATGGACACTGGATATGTGCTAGTCTCTGGACCACGCCCTATAGGTCAGAATCTAGGGCTGCAATAAGGTCAACCTTTGCGCGAGGAGGATGGCCATGAATTCGCGCACCGTGACCATGTCGGAGGCCAGAACGCACTTCAGCCGCATCTCAGCGGCCGTAAACGAGTCGGGTGAGTCAGTGACGGTGTTCGGATATAGCAAGCCGTGGGTTGAGATTCGCCCGATGGCATCCAGAAACACAGGCTCTTCCACCTTGCCGTCCGAGACACGTGAGGCATTGAGAGAGACTGAGGCCTTGATGGTCGATCGATATGCAGAGCGCTTCAGGCCGCTTGAGGACCTCTTCGAAGATCTCGGCATCTAGCCATGCGCGAAATCACGCGTACGACAAGGTTTCAACGTCTTCCCGGGTCTTGTGCCCGATGCACGGTACGGCAGGACAAGAACGATCCGTAGCTCAGGCTTATTGCAGATGGATTCATGCGAGAGCGCTATTCACGCTAGGATGTGTTGCGAACAACTGATGAATAGAACGTATGTCCGTTGCCGCCTAAACTGAATTGAGGTCGAGCCGCCATGCTCAATGCAGATAAGCCCTACCGATGGAACAAGGACACGGCTCTCTCCGTACAGCAATACAATGATTGGTTCATGAGTTTTGCACCTCCAACCTACAGAATGGCAAAGGAAGGAGCGATGCAAGAAGTCTATGAGATTCTCAACAATATGGATTGGCTAGATGGTCTAACACCCACATACCTCTTCAATCATCAGGCTTCCCTGTCCCTTCTCAGGATGGTCTGCGCTCCTCCGATCGCCCAGGATAGGCTCGCAGGACTAGCAGGTCTCCGGCCTTCCGTTGTGGACAGCGTGGAAAGTGCCAAGAGAATGCGAGGCCCCGAAGCCACATATACGCGGCGCGAGGCGATAGACTCTATTCTTCTAGTCATTCACAGGCTCATTGACCGTCAGCTCTGCCCGTGGTACGGAACAGGACGAGAGCCTACCTCGATCGAGAAGGAAATAGCCGTCAGCGTCATCGCCGATCGACTCTGTGGAAACAAGACGAACCCTCTTCTCCGAAATGAGCAGGAGCGCAGACAGCTCAGAAAGCTCGATGCGTATCTCAAGAGCCGGGGTTACGTTGCGGAGTCTAATCTCTCGACTACGGCTTTCGATATGAGGGAGGGGACATACGCACACCATAAGAACATTCGTATGTACAAGAACGAGAGGGACGACTCGGATGGCTACGTGACCACGCCGGTAGACCTCGTAGTGATGCCCTTTGGAAAGCCGCGCCACCCCGTCCTCGTGGAGTGTAAGAGTGCGGGCGATGCAGCTAACACCAACAAGAGGCGCAAGGAGGAGGACACGAAGGTCTCGCAGCTGCGGGCCACCTACGGAGATGTTGTCCTCTATCTTTTCCTTTGTGGTTATTTCGAGGCCCCCTACCTTGGCTATGAGGCCGCGAATAACATGGACTGGGTTTGGGAGCACAGGATTGGGGACTTCGACGAAATCATTCCAGCTGGCCGCACTCGAAGGTAAGCGGGTAGCGGCCCAAAACGCATATGACCATGAGCACGGCCAGGAGTACAGGAACATTCGGGGTCAGTTCGCAACCCCGAACGCCCTTGCTCGTGAAATCGCGGTGGATCTCGTCGCTCGAACCAGCACGGATGTTTCGCTTATCGAGCCGTCGTGCGGCACCGGCTCCTTTGTGTCAGCCGTAAGATCTATCGGCCACACAGGACCGATCCTCGCTGTGGAGAAGGATGAGACCTTAGCCGAGATCGCACAGAGCCTCTGGGCAGACGATGCAACGACAGTCGAATGCGCTGATTTCTTTTCCGTTGCTCTCGCCAATAAAGACAAGTTCGGGGCCCTCATCGCTAACCCTCCCTACTCGCGCCATCACCATCTGAGTCGCGTTGAAAAGGAGAGCTATTCGATAACGTCTCAGTTTCTCGGGGGTGTTCGTCTTTCGAGCCTCGCTGGACTGCACGCTTACTTCATGGTCGCTGGAACCGCCATGCTAAAGCGAGGCGGAGTGGCCTCATGGCTGGTGCCCTCCGAGATCTTCGCCGTAAATTACGGTGCCGCAGTACGCGAGTTCCTCACTGGCCGGGCGAAGGTGGAGCGCATCCATATTTTCTCGGCCGAATCCCTCCAGTTTTCTGATGCCCTCGTCAGCTCATGTGTAGTCATCGTGAGAAATGAAGAGGCTCATGGAAAGGACGAGGTGGAGGTAACCACTGGAGATTTCGCCACACCTGTCTCCGCCATGAAAACCACCATCGAGGAGCTGCGAGCGATGCCCAAGTGGCAGCACCTCGGTATCAACGCGCTCGGCAACGAGGATGGCGTCGAAATAGGGACACTGCTCAAGACCCGTCGCGGGATTGCAACTGGCGGTAACTCATTCTTCGTGCGAAAGCTGGTTGAGTGGGAGGCCGATGGCATAGATAGGGAGTGGCTCACGCCGCTCATCCCGCCGCCAAGGCGCCACAAGGGAATTCGCGTTGATGCTGACGAGACTGGCTGGCCTATAGGAATCGATGATGCGCTGCTGACGATCCCTAAGGATGTTCCCGAGGAGGAGTTACCAGAAGCCGTTCGCGCCTATATAGAGAGTTGTCCGGACAAAGTGAGGAACGGATACATCTGCTCTCACAGGACGCCTTGGTACGCAGTGGAGACTTGCGATCCGCCACAGATTCTCTGCACCTATATGGGTAGGTCGGAGTCGTCCCCGTTCAGGTTTATTCGCAATCACTCATGTGCCATCGCGACTAACAGCTACGTCGGCCTCTATGCGAAAAATGACCTTGCCGATCAACAGTTAAACGAACTATGCGATGCACTCAATGCAATTGATGCCATGAGTCTCGTGGCAGGCGGAAGAGAGTATGGGGGCGGTCTTAAAAAGCTGGAACCAAAAGAGCTTATGCGAGTGAAGGTCCCTATTAAGCTGGCAAGCTAGAAGTCAGATGTTCGACACCGACACCTAAGTAATTGCGATAACAATCCAATACTGGACAGGATCCAGGTAGGAGCCGCCGCATCCTCATGCGCAGTAGTCTTGCTCTAGCCCGAAGCGAATGAGTGCCCATACTCGCTCCCCTGTATGATTTCACGAGAACGCCGATATAGACGTACTCTACGAGCAGCGCATTACAGGGCTCTGATGTTTCCTACGTGGGAGGAAATCTATGCATTCCAAAGCGATCGATCGGAAGGGGCCTCTCCAATTGCTCGCCTTCGCCCTCGGCGCGCTCTTCCTCGCGCTGATATCTCCTAAGACGGCGCATGCGGACATCACGGGAGCCGCGTGGATCGAGGACGGGAGGTACGTCACCCCGTACTTCGAGTTCGAAATCCCCTCGTATTGGACGGGGTCACTGAGCGTGTACACGTTCGGAACGGCGCCGACCAACGGGAACATCAAAATCTACGGCATCGTCGACGATCAATCCGGCCGGATCCTTATGCAGGTGAGAGTGACGCCCCATGCCCACCCGGGTCGTCTCAGCAGCTCGTCCATCCAGTACATAGGTCGCAGCCGCGTCATCGGTGGCTTCGACGTCGACGCCTTCTGGACTCCGCCCCTGACGAGCAACAACATAAACGCGTCCAACTGCGATACGGCAGCACGCATGTTCCGCCTTACGAGCGGCGGCGCCATCAACAAGAGCGGCGCGGAAGTCCTGCGCATGTACAACGGCGGTCGAAACAATACCTCTTACATGGCCATGATCGACCAATGCCGCGACTGGTTGGCCGCCAACGTCGCATCCACGATCGAGGCTCCCGCCTCTTCGGGCAAGGGCATTGACATGTATCGGATGTACAACGCCTCCACGGGCGAGCATCTCTACACTGCCCAGCGCTCAGAGCGAGACACCATGATCGCGGATGGCTGGCTCTATGAGGGCGTCATGTGGCATGCGCCCGAGAAATCCAATATCCCTGTCTGGCGCCTCTACAACCAATGGACGGGTGGTCACCATTACGCGAGGACGAAAGGCGAGTACGAGGAGCTCCAGCGCCAAGGCTGGACTGGCGAGGGAATCGTCTTCTATTCGGATGACGCGAAAGGCGTTCCCGTTTACAGGCTTTACAACCCCTACGAGACGGGCGCGGGCTCGCACAACTACACCACCAGCACGAGCGAGCGTGACACGAACATTTCCGCTGGTTGGGAATACGAGGATGTCGGCTGGTACGGACTGAAATAGATCCCCAATGAAAATCCCAATTGAGAGGCGGGATCGCAGCAGGGGCCATATTCTCATTGCTCTGCTGCCGCGTAGCCCTCTCGGCCGCCCGCGCGCTTTCGGATGACGGCTCCCTGCTGCCGCGTAGCCATCTCGGCCGCATGCCACCACTCCATCTTGCGCTCCTCATCTGCCAGATAGCCAGCTCGGCCGCCTTTTTTGTCGCGTAGCCCTCTCGGCCGCCCTCGTATTTGACACGGAGGCCTCTCGGCCGCCCTGAAAAGGCGGCGGAGGGCTCTCCATGCCACTTCCGAGACGTGAAGAGGGCGTTTTGGGGCGGCGAAAGCCGCTACGTGACAGATAGGGAGGGCGGCTGAGAGCGCTACGCGGTTGAAAAGGCGGCGGAGAACGCTACGTGCCATATCGCGAGCGGCCGAGAACGCTACGCGCTACATCGCAAGCGGCCGAGAGGGCTCCGTGCCATGCGCGATTGGCAGAGCTCGGTGACCATCGCGCGATCGCGTCGAGATTAGCGGTGGACCAACCAACCAGGCGGGCAAGCACATCGCGCTGGCCTCGGGCCGGTTCCATGGCGAAAGGGTGTCTTCGCGCGATTGGCGCACGCGGCGTTTCGCTGATGCCCGATACTTCGGGCGGGACCCGAAATAGGAGACGCCATGCACCTTCCAGACGCCGAACGCGAACGTTTCTACAAGCTGATGGACATCGTCGTGTCCTACGCGGTGGACATCGAGGGCTTCACGCAGAACGAGGAGAAGCAGACGCTCGATTTTTCGGGAGCGCCCGCCGACCCCGAGGACGAGCTCGACAATGACGTGCTCGCCTACGTCTCCCACGATCCGGACTTCATGAAGCGCCTCTTCGCCCGCGCGGCTCACGACATGCCGGGCTTTCTAGATGCGCGCGATCGCCGGATCCTCCGCTCGTGGCAGGAGGGCGCCTGGGAGACGCAGGCGATCCTCGCGGACTTCACCGAGAGCGGCAACGCGCTGCTCTCCACGCCCATGGGCTACGTGGAACTCTCGGGCCTCTCCAGGGACATCGCGGACATGGAGTTCTTTCCGCCCTGCCCCGTGCAGCTCGTGCTCCTGCCTTTCGGCGAACGCATCGTCTACGCGACGTCGATCATCCAGTACCCCGTGGTGCTCGGCGACAACTACCTCGATATGCTCGACCGCGAGCTCGCGGAGATCGAATCCGGCAAGACAAAGCCCATCTCAAGTGCGAGCGCCTACCTCAAGCGCGTGAAAGTCCAGAAGGATCAGGAGCGCGAGAGGGAATTCGCCGAGCTCGAGCGCTCGCTCGAACGCGAGGCGCGCAAGGCCGAGGGCAAGGAGATGCTACCAGCGGGCATGCATCGCGGCGCCCTCGCGGGCCTCGGCGATGACGAGCGCGATGCGGCCGTAAAGGAGCACTTCGACCGCGATCTCGACGACATGCTTCGCGACATGGCGGAGATGGAGCGCGAAGACGTCGAGGCGGGCGCCATCCAGGGCGCGCCGAGGAAGGATCTCCGCGCGGCGCTCGAGTACCTAGAGCGCGACCCAAAGACCGGCGAGGTGTATGACCTCCAGCCCCTCGCGAAACTCCTCGTCTGCATCGATAGCTGGGACGGGAAGCGGGATGGTCGGCGCGCGACGCGCCGCCTCGGCGTGAGGGCCGCTGAGAGGCCGGACGTGCTCAAGGCGCTCCTCGTCCTCTGCGATTCGAGCGTCTTCTCCCTCGTCGAGCGCGTGCGAGACGCCGGCGGCGAGCTTGCCATCTCCGCGCGAGACGAGGAGGAGGTGAGGGCGATTCGCGTCCTTCCGCCGCTCACCTTCCTCTACTACGAACACGAGGCCGCCACTTTCACCGTCACCATCCACGAGCCCGTGCGAGGGCTCCTCGAGGAGCTGGATTGGGATGCGATCCGCGAGGGCCGCGAGTTCACCGACGAGTCCATCCGCTACGCGGAGAGGGCGTGCGAGCTCTACGGCATCGTAACGTTGGACGCGTTCGCCGAGGAGTTCGGCAAGGCCACGAGCTGGAAAGGCGAGCTACGCTCCCTCTACGACTTGCTTTTCTGCGTGTGCCTCTTCCGCGACCGTGATCTCTGCTTCGAGGTCGTCGACGGCGAACCCACGCTGGTGGCCTTTCAGATCAGCGATGAGTGGCTCCTTGACGCGGGAGCAAGCGCGGAAACTCGCGCGGACGCCATGGACTATAAGCGCGAACTACTCGAGCGCCAGGAGTTCGTGCCCCGGCGCCCGCTCTTAGAGGTGATGGACGGGAGCTCGCTCTTCTACTGGCTGTTGAAGCGCGAATCGGCACGCCTGCTGCGCGAATGGCTCGACGCGCACGTGCCCGATGGCGAGAACGATTTCGCCTTCGCCGAGCGCGTGATGGAGGAGCTCTACGACTCCGCATGCATGCACACCCCGCCTACTGAGCAGGTGCATATCGTGCTGGACCCCTACAGCGAAGTCGATTTCTCGGGCGAAGACGAGGTGATGGACTTTTTCAACGAGCTCCTCGCCTTGTATACGCGCTTCGTGAACGACATCCCACTGTGGTGCAACCACGGCTACTCAGCCAGCGGGCTCCACGAGCGGGAGACGGGACGCACGCAGTTCTTCAACGAAGACGGCACCGTGATGAAGGTGGGCCGCAACGACCCCTGCCCCTGCGGAAGCGGCGAGAAGTACAAGCACTGCCACGGCCGGCGCTAGGGTCCGCGAGCGGCAAGGCGAAAGCGCCCGGCACGGACGGTCTTGCGGTGTAGCTCGTGGCACGGACGGGCTTGCGGTGTAGCATGTGGCACGGCCGGGCTTGCGGTGTACGCGCGATCAGCCGTGGCGTGCGGCACGCAGCGCGAGGCGCCAAGCGCCGTGAGTGGTTCGACGACCACGCCGGCTTTCGTCGTGTAGACCATGGGCGCCACCGAAACGAGCACCATGAGGAAGCTCGGCTCGGG
>CANPVI010000050.1 GCA_947581665.1 uncultured Atopobiaceae bacterium
CTCTCACGCGCGACCATGCGCAACATCAAGCAGAACCTCGTGTGGGCGCTCGTCTACAACGTGATCGCGATCCCGCTCGCCGCGGGCGCGCTCGCCTGGGCGCACGTGAACATCCCGCCCGAGGTGGCCGCAGCTGCCATGGCCGCGTCCTCGGTGGGCGTCGTAGTGAATTCGCTCAAGCTCAAACGCTGGGCCAAGCCCTCGCCGAAGGCATAGTCGCCTACACGTACATCACCGTGTCATCGAGGGGCTTTCGGCTCTCGTGCATGGGCGACGGCTCGTCGTGTTCCGCGGGCCAGCCGAGCGCGAGGAGCATCACGAGCTCGAAGTCGTCATCGACCTCGAGCGCCTCGCGCACCTTCCCCGTGTCGTAGCCGCGGATCCAAAGCGAGCCGAGTCCGAGCTCGGCGGCCTCGTACATCATCGTCGTGGCCACGATGGAGGCATCTTGGGTGCCCGCGCAGTAGGTGCCGTCGTAGTAGGTGTCCATGGCAATGACAGACGCCTCGCTCTTGGCATAGCCCACGGCGAGCACCACGGGCGCGTTCCTGCCCATCGGCGTGGCCTCCTTCAGGCGCGTCATGGCCTCCTTCGACTGCACGACGACGATGCGCTGCGGTTGGTTGTTCTTGGCCGTCGGCGCAAGGCGCCCCGCCTCGAGCACCTTCTGGAGCACGTCGTCTTCCACGGGCGCGTCGGCATAGTGGCGGCAGGAATAGCGAGCACGGGCGAGGTCCATGAAGTCCATGAGGCACCTTTCGTTCGAGAACGTGACGACGAGCCCAGTGTAGGCCGTCGCGGTCGATGCGAGAGTGGAGTGGGTATAGTAGTGCGGAATGCTTCTAACTACGCCGATTTACATCGAGGTGCATCTTCATGGTGACGGTTAGCATCAGAATTGAGGATCAAGAAAAACGCGCGCTCGACGAGGTGCTCGATCAGATGGGTATGAACATCACGACGTTCTACACGATCTACACCAAGAAGGTGCTTAGGGACAGGCGAATCCCCTTTCCCATCGAAGCGACCCCGGATCCCCTCTACTCCGATGCGAACATTCATGCCATCAAAAGGGCTGAGCAGCAGATAGCCGAAGGCCGTGCGGTGGTTCTCACGATGGACCAGCTTGAGGAACTCCTCGATGCGTGACATCGTATTCGCCGAAGATTCATTCGCCCAGCTTCAGGAGTGGCAATCACGGGACAAGGCCAAGCTCAAGCGCGTCTATGAGCTCATCAAGTCCATCCAGCGAACTCCCTTTGAAGGCATAGGGAAGCCAGAGGCTCTCCGCGGGGAACTAGCCGGTAAGTGGAGTCGACGAATAGACGAGAAGAATCGCCTCGTCTATTCAGTTGACGACCACTCAATTCATATTTACCAGCTCAAAGGACACTGCTGACGTGCCTATTCCAACGCGGCGGCGAGGGCTTTGATGGCCTCGCCGTAGGCGCCCACGTCGTCGTGCGGGGTCTCGAAGATGAGGACCTTGTCGCGAAGCCGCTTCGCGATCTCGCAGAGGCCCGGCAGGCCGATCTTGCCCTCGCCGAGCGGGAGGTGGTGCGTGTGGTGCGTGCCGAGGTCGTAGCGCGGGTCGGCGAGGTGGACGGCCTTCACGCGCTCGAGCCCCACCTTCCGGTCGAGCTCGGCGAGCACGCCGTCGAGATCGCCCACCACGTCATAGCCGGCGCCCCAGAGGCCCACGACGTCGAGGCAGAGCCCCACGTGGTCGCCGAGCTTCACGCCATCGAGGAGCGCCGCCATCTCCTCGAAGGTGACGCCGATCTCGTTGCCCGCGCCCGGCAGGTTCACGATGAGGAACGTCGTGGTCTGGCCCTTCGTGAGCACTTCGTTCAGCGCGGCGCACGTGTGCGCGATCGCCACGTCGCGATCCTCGTCGATGGCGCTTCCGGGATGCGCGGCGTAGAGCTGGCCCGGAAGCTGCTCCATGCGCGCGAGATCCTCCGAGAAGACGAGCTTCGCGAAGTCCTCCTTGGGGAGCTCGCCCGAGGCGGGATCGGCGGTGTAGGGCGCGTAGGCCACGATCGGGCCCATGTCGTGCTCCGCCTGGTAGGCGGCGAATTTCTGGAGGTCGGCCTCGTCCCACGTCCTCGCACGGCCACCGCGCGGGTTGCGCGTGAAGAACTGGAACGTGTTCGCGCCGAGGCCGGAGGATTCATAGGCCATGCCCATGAAGCCGTTGCGGTCGGAGAGGTGGCAGCCGATGCGTGTCATAGCGGGCCTTTCTCGCGGGGAGGTGCCGTGTCCATGGCGTATCTACCCAGCTTCGAAGCCGCCACAGCACGCACACATGGCGAGCGATGCCAACCTTTTCGCCAGATGATCGCGACCTGAAGACTTACGCCGCATGGCCACTTTTTCGGTGCGGTTCCACACCGGAAAAGTGGCCATGCGGCGAAAAGGTTGGTAGTACTCGCGGCCATGCGGCGTAGGTCTTCAGGTCACGGCCATGCGGCGAAACCAGACGCTACTTCGTGAGGCCGAGGTAGTCGAAGGCTTGGGCGAGGCCATCCTCGTCCACGTCGCCGGTCACGTAGTCCGCCGCGGCCTTCGTCTCGTCGTCGGCGTTGCCCATGGCCACGGAGTAGGCGCAGACCTGAAACATCGGGATGTCCACGATGGCGTCACCGAAGGCGATCGTGTCCTCGGGCTTCGCGCCGATGTAGTTCAGGAGCTTTTGCACCGAGAGCCCCTTGTCGATCTTGGGGAGGGCGAGGTCGCCGAAGAGCGCCGTGTTCTCGTAGCCGCCCCACGTGCCCACCTTGAGCTCGGGAAACGCCTCCACCGCGTCGAGATAGTCCTGGTAGCTGTCGAGGATGAAGCTGATCTTGTTCATCTCGTCGCGGTAGAGCCCAGCGCCGAAGATCATCTCCGGGAAGGCCTCGCGGATGCCGTAGTCCTCGTTGATGGGCTTGTCCTTGCGGCGCATGTACTCGCGGATCACCGAGCCGCCGCGCTCCTCGAAGTTTTCGCTCGCGAAGAGCCCATCGTTGGCCTCGAGGTAGAACTCGAGGCCGCGCGAATGCAGCCAGTCCACGCAGGCGCGCTCGTCCTCGGCGGAGAGCGTCTGGTGGAAGATCTCCTTCTCGTGGTCCTCCACGTAGCCGCCGTTCGCGCCGATGAGGCCATCGAGGCCGATCTCCCAGATCTCGGAGTAGATCTCGGCCCGTGAGCGCCCCGTGCAGAGGTAGACGCGGTGCCCAAGCGCGCGAGCGGCGCGAATGGCCTCGCGCGCGCTTTCCGGGATCCTGCCCTCCGAGCCCGTGAGCGTGTTGTCCACGTCGACGAAGCACACCTTGCCCATCCGTAGTCCCTTCCGCGAGCGTCCTTACGCGCCGCTTTCCTCGAACAGGTCCTCGATGAAGCCCGCGGCGTAGGAGGAGAAGACGACCTCCCCCGCCTCCTGCGTGGCGTCGAGGTCGATTGTGGCCCAAATCTGGAAGTCGCCGTCGAGCGCCTCGTCGGCGAGGATCTGGCGCGCGCGCCACTCGTGGCGTTCGCGCTCGGGCGATTCGTCGAGCGTGAAGTACGCGGTCGAGCGCGCGTCGGCGTCGGTGCGGGCCTCCTCGTGCGCGTCGTAGAACGCGTCGAGGAGCGCATGCCACCTCGCCTGGCCGAGGCCGAAGTCGCCATCGAGCGCGCCCAGCGCCGCCGCGTCCTCGCGCGCGACGGCGAGCACGCGTTCGAAGAGGGCGTTTCGCACCTGCACCTCGAGGCCATGGCGTTCCACGTAGACCACCGCATCCCCTTCGCCGGGCGGGGCCGCCTCCTCGCCCGCCGAGGCCTCCCAGGCATCCACGAGCGAGCTATCCGTCGTGTGCACCACGTAGCCGAGCCAGGCGATCACATCCGCAAGGCGCTCGTCCACGTAGGCCTCCGGGATGGAGCGCGAGAGCAGGTGGTAGGCATCGGAGAGGTAGCGCAAGAGGATCCCCTCGGCGCGCGCGATGCCGAGCGCGCCCACGTAGGCTTTGAAACCGGCCGACGTCTCCACCATCGCGCGGAGCACGCTCTTCGGGCTCGGCGCGTAATCGCGCGCCCACGGCACGCGCACGCAGTAGGCCTCGAAGGCGCTCTGGATGAGCTCCTCGAGCGGCTTTGGCCAGCTCACCTCCGCCACGCGCTCCTTGCGCTCCTCCACGTCCACGCCCTCGGCGCGAAGTTCCGCCCAGACGGCGTCGCGCGCCTTGCGCTCCTGCGCGCGGAGGATCTGCCGCGGGTCCTCGAGCACGCTCTCCGCGAGGGAGACGACGTCGAGTGCGTAGTCCGGGCTCTCGCGCTCGAGGAGGTCGAGCGCCGCCACGAAGAAGGGCGAGAGCGGCTGGTCGAGGGCGAAATCCTCGGGGAGGTCGATCGTGAGCTCGTAGCGCTCGGCTCCCGCCTCGTCCTCGCTCGCCACCACCACGCCCGTGTCGATGAGCGTGAGGAGGATCTCCCGGGCGCGCGCCTCGTTGGCGGCCTTCGCCTCGTCGGAGATCTCCGCGCCGTGGATGAGCTCGACGATCGAGCGCCAGGCGTCTCCGCCGCGCGCCACGAGCGAGAGCACCATGGCGTGCGATACCTCGAAGTGCGCGCGCAGGGTCTCCGGTGCCTTCTCCACGAGGCCCTGGAAGGTCCTCTCGTTCCAGCCCACGAAGCCCTTCGGCGGCTGCTTCTTCCTCAGCTTGCGCGCCTTCTTCGGATCTCCCGCCGCGCGCTGGCGCTGGCGCTCGTTCTCGATCTCGTGCTCGGGGGCTTGGGCGATGACCACGCCCTCGGTGTCGAAGCCCGCGCGCCCCGCGCGCCCGGCGATCTGGTGGAACTCGCGGGCGGAGAGGCGGCGCACGCGCGTGCCGTCGAACTTCGCAAGCGCGGTGAGGAGCACCGTGTGGATGGGCACGTTGATGCCCACGCCGAGCGTGTCCGTGCCGCAGATGACCTCGAGGAGCCCTTGCTGCGCGAGGCGCTCCACGAGGAGGCGGTAGCGAGGGAGCATGCCCGCGTGGTGCACGCCGACCCCCGCCGCGAGCAGGCGCTGGAGGGTCTTTCCGAAGGGCGTGGTGAAGCGCGTGCCCTTCATGGCCTGCCGCACGGCGTCGCGGCGCTCCTTCTCCGCCACGCCGTAGCTCGCGAGGGCCTGCGCGCTCGCGAGGGCCGCGTCCTGCGAGAAGTGGACGATGTAGAGCGGGCCCTCCCCGCGCTTGAGGGCGAGCTCGACGGCGGTTTCCAGCGGCTGGAGCGAGTAGTGGTACTCGAGCGGCACCGGCCGAGGCGCGTCGAGGACGCGGTCCACCACGCGACCCCCGCGTTCTTCGAGCCGTTCCGCGATCGTGCCCACGTTGCCGAGCGTGGCGCTCATGAGCAGGAACTGCGCGTGGGGCATCTCGATGAGGGGCACCTGCCAGGCCCAACCGCGCTCGGGATCGCCGAAGTAGTGGAACTCGTCCATCACCACGCAGTCGATGCCGCAGTCCTCGCCCTCGCGGAGCGCGAGGTTCGCGAGCACCTCGGCCGTGCAGCACACGACGGGCGCCGTGGGGTTGATTGAGGCGTCGCCCGTGAGCATGCCCACGTTGTCGCGGCCGAGGACGTCGGTGAAGTCGAAGAACTTCTCCGAGACGAGGGCCTTGATGGGGGCCGTGTACCAGCAGGTCCTCCCCGTGGCGATGGCTTGGAAGGCGAGCCCCAAGCCCACGAGGCTCTTGCCGCTTCCCGTGGGCGTGCCGAGGATCACCGAATCCCCCGCGGCGAGGTCCATGAGCGCGTCCTCTTGGTGCGGCCAGAGCTCGAAGCCGCGATCGAGCGTCCACTCGAGGTACGCCTCGAAGGCCTCGTCCGCGCTGAGCAGCTCGCCCTCCCCCGTCTCCGCCCACGGCAGCCTATAGCCGAGCGATCCGTACGCGAAGGCGTCGCGCGCTTCCTGCGGGTTTTCTCGTGTTTCATCCATGGGGAAGAGCATACGCCACGGCCCCATCAACAATTACGTCGCGAAACAGTGGGCAAGACAGTAGGGACGGTTCTTTTGTCTTGCGGGCGCTACTGCTTCGCGGGGTCCGCCACCGCAAGACATTAGGGACGGAGCTTTCGTCTTGCCCACTGTCTTGGGCCCGCCGCTACTTCGCGGCGTCCGCAACCGTGTAGAGGTCGCCGTCGATCACTGAGACGCGACGCGTGCGCTCCATGGCGGCGTGCGTGTTCAGCATCGCGATGCCGCAGGCGGCGGCGATCGACACCCAGTAGTAGGGCGTCGCGAGCGAGGGCAGCGCGTAGAGCGCGAGCGAGCCGAGCGCGCCCGCCGTGAGGATCACGCGGTTTGCGCTCTGGGCGAGCATCGAGCGCCGCTTCGCCATGAGCATCCACTCGCGGTTCTTGGCCTTCGCCTCGGCGTTGAGCTCGTAGAAGCTCGTGTGGCGAAGTGCCTCGAAGTTATAGGCGAAGAGGTCCTCGCGCTTCGCTCGCATGCCGCCATGGACGATGATCCACGTGGCGAGCGCGCCCAGCGCGAATGCACAGCCCGTGGCGAGATGCGAGAGTCCGAAGAGCTTGAAGAGCGTGAACGCGCCTGCCGCGAGAAGGTAGATCACCACGGCGATGGCCGTGCAGCGCTTCCTCACGGCGATCGATTCAGCCACCTGCTCCTTCGTGAACGCGAGGTTGATGTGCGGGAAGGCCTCCATGTAGGCGATGCGGTCGTTTCTCGCGTAGGAGAGGATCACGAGGCCGATCGCCACGAGCGCCACGAAGGCGAGCGAGGCGAGGATGTGCGAATCGCCGAAGCTCAAGTCGAGGACCGAATCGCTCTCCTCCTTCACGAGCTTGTCGAGTCCGGTGGCGAGCACCTGCGCGTCGGAGGTGGACACGGAGGGAAGGAGCATGAGGAAGCTCGCCGCGGAGAAGCTCGCCACGAGGCAGGCGATCCCCGAGGGCACCACGAACGCGCGCCAGTTCATGTGCGCCACGTAGCCATAGGTGTCTTGAGAGGTGTTGGTGGTCACGCCGCCCTCGTTTCCCCTCCGCCATGCCCTTGCTGGCCTTGTACCCGATCCCCGCCATCGCGCGCGGCGACATCTAGGCGTTTGCGGGTATAGAGAGGGCATGGCTGAACCTCACGACACAGAAGAGAAGGCGCCCCGCGCGAGCGCGAGCGCGAGCTCGAGCGCCGAGGAAACCGCGTGCTCGGAGCACGCTCCGGATTGCGTGCGCATCGTCGACAGCGAGGGCTTCACGCACCTCGTGCGCCTCGACCCCGAGATGCCGCACCTGCCGGTGCTCCTCGTGCACGGCATGCACGCGCGCGACTACTCGGTGGATAGCTCGCCGCTCTGGGGGCGCATTCCCGAGCGCTTGCGACAGGGCGGCTCGCAGGTGTTCTTCGGGTGCCAGGACGCGTGGGGCGACATCGAGCGGAACTCGCTCCAGCTCTACCACAGCATCCACGAGGTGCTCGAGCGCACCGGCGCCGAGAAGATCCACATGATCGCGCACTCGAAGGGCGGCCTCGACATCCGCCACTGCGTGCATGTGCGCGACCTCGGCGACCACACGGCCTCGATCGTCACCCTCGGCACCCCCTACCGCGGGCTTCGCATGTCAAATGCGCTCATGTACCTCGGGCCCATCCTCTCGAAGGTCGTGGCGCCCATCATCGACAACAACGCGCGGAAGATGGGCGACGAGGATCCCGATTCCCTCGGGCTCCTCCACGCGATGACCACCTACGCCGCGGAGACGCTCGTCGACGAGAACGAGGATCTCCCCGGCATCGAATATCGCAGCTACGCCTTCGTGCCGCGCATGACGAAGGCGCAGAAGCTGAACCCGCGGAGTCTCTTCATCCAGGCCTTCGACGGCGACAACGACGGCATCGTGCCCCTCGCCTCCACCGAGGCCACGAACTGGTGCGTCGTGCGAGGCGAGCGCGGCGTGGCGATGAACCACGATGATTCCTACGACCTCAACGAGAAGGACATCGAGCTCACGATGCCCGACGGTACGGTGTACAAGAACTCGCCGGACCTCCTCGAGGCCGTGGTGCAGTCGCTCGACCTCATCGCCTGGCGGAGGGCGAAGATCGAGGCCGCGGCCAAGCGCACGGGCGCCTAGGCGAGCGAGATCTCCATGGCAAGCGAGCGCGAAGGCGACTTCTGGCGCGGCATCAAGGACGCGGAACCCGAGGACGAGGAAGCGGCGCGCGCCGCATGGGTGGCCGAGATCGAGGAGCGCGCGGCGGGCCTTCCTCGGGAGTTTCGCCTCGACGAGGCGCGCATGCTCGAGCCCATGAAGGCCGAGGTGGCCGATGGGGCGAGCGAGCGCACGGCCGATCTCATGGCACTCTTCGAGCCGCCCCTCGCCGCGGACGGCAGCGAGGTCGCGCCGAGCTTCTGCTATGTGAGCGTCGTGCCCGAGACGGAGTTCTCGCTCATCGCCCCCATCGCGGCTCATCTCACCGACGATGGCGATCGCGACCCCGAGGACGTGCCCGTCGGCCACTGCCGCGCCTATGCCTTCCAAACCTGCGTGGCCGGTACGCTGGGCTTTCCCCCGAGCGCGCTCGCGCCGCACCTGCCGGGCGCCTGCCGCGATGTAGAGGCGCACTTCTACCTCGATACCGAGCGGCTCGTCTTCGGCACCGACGATCCCGAGTTCGTCGTGCTCGTGAACCAGTACGTGGAGGACCAGAGCTTCCGCAAGGATTCGGGCGGCACCGCGCTCTTCGAGATATTCGAGTTCCTCGTGGACGACGGGCTCATGTTCCTCTCGGACGAGGAGACGCGGCTCGAGCGCCTCGAGGACCACATGGGCGAGGACGTGACGGAGATCCCCCACGATTTCGACCTCTTCATCACCCGCGAGCGCCGCCTCCTCGGCGAGCTCTACAACTTCTACCGCCAATACGCCGACATGGCGCAGACGCTCTCCACCTCGCGCACGCAGATCCTCGACGCCGACGACCGCGCGCTCCTCG
>CANPVI010000051.1 GCA_947581665.1 uncultured Atopobiaceae bacterium
AGGATGTTCTGGCGCCGCGCGTATTCGTTGATCACGCGCGTGATGGCGGTGCGGAAGCCCTCGAGGTGCATGCCGCCTTCGGGGGTGTGGATGTTGTTCGCGAAGGCGAGGACGTTCTCCGAGTAGCCGTTGTTCCACTGTATGGCGACTTCGACCTCGCCTTTGTTCGCTTCCTTGTCGCTCTCGCCGGTGCCGGACATGTAGATGGGGGTCTTGATGTCCCCCACCAGCTCCTTGCCGTCGTTCAGGTACTTCACGAAGTCGACGATGCCGCCGGCGTAGCAGAAGACGTCTTGGCGGGGCACGAGCCCGCGGTCATCGGTGAGGGTGATCTTGAGGTTCCTGTTGAGGAACGCGTATTCCTGCATGCGGACGCGCAGGGTCTCGTAATCGAAGTCGGTGGTCTCGAAGATCTCGGGATCGGGCCAGAAGGTGATGGAGGTACCGGTGGCCTTGGAGGTGCCCACCTTCGTGAGCTTCTCGATGGTCTTTCCGCGCGAGAAGGTCATCTCCCAGATGCCCCCGTCGCGCTTCACCCGCGCGACGAGCTTCTCGGAAAGCGCGTTCACCACCGACACGCCCACGCCATGGAGGCCGCCGGAGACTTTATAGGCATCGTTGTCGAACTTCCCGCCGGCGTTGAGCACGGTGAGGACCACCTCGAGGGTGGACATCTTCTTGCGCTTGGTGTGGCGCTCGACGGGGATGCCGCGGCCATCGTCGACGACGGTGACGGATCCGTCTGCGTTGATGGTGACGTCGATCTTCTTGCAGTAGCCGGCGAGCGCCTCGTCGACTGAGTTGTCGACCACCTCATACACGAGGTGATGAAGGCCCATCGCGCTCGTGGAGCCGATGTACATGCCGGGACGGTGGCGTACGTGCTCCATTCCGTCGAGGATTTTGATGCTGTTTGCATCGTAGGAGGATGCGTCGCTCTTCTTGGGCACGAGCACTCCTTTGTGAGCTGCGTTTCAAGTGCCGAGCGCGCGAGGGGATGCGAGCGCGAACTCGGGGCGCGAAACGGAGGCAGGTTCTGCGCCGCTCAAAGTATAGCCATCCGAACATATGATTGCAACCTGCAGAGACGTCGATTTGTCCCCAGCCTGTGGATAAATCGGGATCAAGAAAAAGATGACTTTTTGCGAGAGCGTGCCTGAGAGGCTTTGTGAGGCCGCTTTCGCTGCGATGGCGCTCTAATCCCCTTCGGTGCCTCGGGAGGCTCTCATGGCCCCTAAAATCGCATCCGCGAGGGGCCCCGGGAGATCGTCCACGAGCCCCTTCGCCCACGCCTCCTCAAAGGCGGAGAGGGGGGCATCGTCCGCCTTGGCGGGCGCGGTGGCACCGGCGCGTGCGGCGCGCGCGTGCTCGATGGGCACCACGGGCGCGGGGCGCGAGGGCGCTTGGCGGTTCGAGAGCCTGAACTCGATCGCCTCCACGGGAAAACCGAGGTAGGCCATGCGTTGCTCGTAGAGCAGGTGATCGGTGGCGAATTCATAGACGAAGCTGTGCCCGTCGAGGTAGACGATCAGCGTGGGAAGCGCGCCTCCCTCCCCTTCCCTCACGTAGATGCCGCGGGTGTGGCGGCTCCCCACCTCGCCGGCCGCCTCGGCCCACGCCCGCGCGGCGCGCGAGGAGACGTCGCCAGAGGCGAGCGTCTCATCCACGCATCGAGAGAGAAGGTCCTTGAGCTCGACTTTTCCCCGCCTTTGCACCTGAGTACCCGATGCGCCGAACTTCTCCTCGAGCTCGCGTGCGAGCGCCTCGTCGATCTCCTCGCCCCACTCGCGCTCACCCATGGCCGTACCTCACCACCCTTCCCCTCGAGAGGATGGCGTCGTCGAAATAGCCGAGATGGGTGGTGGTGATCACCGTCTGGATGCCCTCATCGGCGAGCTCGGAGAGGCTCTTCCTGCGCGTCTCGTCGAGCTCGCTCATCACGTCGTCGAGCAGGAGGATCGGCCGCTCGTCGAGGGCGGCTTCGGCGAAGCGCACCTGGGCGATCTTCCACGCGAGCACGATCGAGCGCTGCTGGCCCTGGCTCGCGAAGGTGCGCGCGTCACGGCCTCCCACCTCGATCTTCACGTCGTCTCGGTGCGGCCCCACGGTGGTCAGGCGGCGCCTCAGATCCTCCTCGCGGCTCGCGGCGAGCGCGGCCGCCATGAGCTCCACGAGCTCCTCGCGCGTCACCTCCGCCGCGAGCTCGCCCCTGCGCTCCGCCGTCTCGCGCGCCCCGGGCGCGATCGTCGATTCATAGGAGACCTCGAGCTCCTCGCCCGACGCGATCGTGCGGTACGCCTCCTCCCAAAACGGCTTCATCGCGCAGAAGAGCGAGAGGCGGTGCCGGGTGAGCGTCGCGCCGCCGAGCGCGAGCGATTCGTCCCACGCGTCGAGGATCGAGGGGTTCACGTCGTCCTCTTTGAGCAGGCGGTTTCTCTGCGTGATGGAGCGCTGGTAGGTGCGCGCGACCTTCGAGAAGCCGCCCGACGCCTGCGCGCCGAAATCGTCCAGCTCGCTTCGTCGGTTCGCCGCCGGCCCCTTCACGAGCAGGAGGTCGTCCGGCGTGAAGAGCACGGAGAGGAGCGTCCCCTGGATGGCGCCGGGGGTGGTGGGCTTTCCGTTTCGCGAAAACGCGCTACGGCCGTCGTTCACGGAAATCGCGAGGTCGATCACGCGGCCATCGCCCTCGAGCCTGGCCTTTGCCCAGGCGCTTCGGGCCCCCTCGCGCACGAGGTCGGCGGCCTTCGCGTGGCGCGGCGAGCTCGCGCGCGTGAGCAGCGTGAGTGCCTCGATGGTGTTCGTCTTCCCGGACGCGTTCGGCCCCACGAGCAGCGTGAGCGACGGATCGAGCGCGAGGTCCAGCCGCTCGAGGTTTCGCCAATCGCGCGCCGCGAGGCTCGCCACCTTGAGCGCCACGACGTCCCCTTCTGCCTCGCCGCCTTCGCGCGCCTAGTCGCGAAGCGGCATGAGGAGGTAGAGGTAGGACACCTTGCCGAGCGCTTTGAAGAGCGCCGGCTCGCGCGAGCTCCTGAGCTCGATCGCCACGTCCTCCACGTCCTTCAGCGCGCCGAGGCAATCGAAGACGTAGCGATAGTTGAGGATGATCGTCACGTTGTCGCCGGTGATCGTGGCGGCGAGCGTCTCCGTGGCCTCGCCGGCGTCCGGGCTCTTCGCGGAGATGGTCATGAGCTGGCCGTCCGCGTCCACGTCGATCGTCACCGAGGGGTGCGAGGAGGCGATCGTCGTCATGCGGCGAAGCACCTGGTCGAGCGCGTCGACCTTGCAGGTGATCTGCGTGCTCGAGCTCTCGGGCAGGATCGCGCGATAGTTCGGGAAGGTGCCCTCGATGCGCCTCGAGACGTAGGTGACGTCGCCCGTCTCGAAGACCACCTGGTTCTGCGTCACGCCCACGAGCACGGTGCCCTCTCCCGAGGCGAAGGACAGCACGTCGTGGAACGCGCCGGACGGCACGATCATCTCGAAGTTCTCGAGGTCGGCGCCCTCCACTTGCGTGTCGCAGACGGCCATGCGGAAGGTGTCGGTGGCCACCATGCGAAGCGCGCCCTCAAAGAGCGTGAGGAGGATGCCGGTGAGGATGGGGCGCGAGGTGTCGCGGGAGACGGCGCGGGAGACGCGTTGCTCCATGACGGAGAGCACCTCGGCGGGAAGCTCCACCGAGCGCTCGAGCGCATAGGTCGGGAACTCGGGGAAGTCATCCGCGGCGAGGGTGTTCAGCTTGAAGTGCGAGCGCTCGCAGGAAATGGAGAGCTGCGTGCCGTCGGTGGCGATCTCCACCGCCGCGTCGGGCAGGGACTTCACCACGTTCGAGAAGGTCTTGCCCGCCACGACCACGGCGCCCTCCTCCTCGACCATCGCGGCGATGCGATCGCGGATGTGGATGGTCTGGTTCGTGGTCTGGAGCTCGATCGTGCCCTCCTTGGCGCGAATGAGGATGCCCGAGAGGATCGCCGAACCCGCTGACGAGGCGAGGCCCTTCCCCACGACGCCCAAGGCCTTGGAAAGGCTCTGCTGATTCACGATGAATTTCATGGTCGCCCCTTCGATCGAGCTCTCTTACTGCAACTGTAAGAGATTCATAAACCGGTTGTGGTAGTAGGACGGGTCGAAAAGTAGAAAGTTGGCGTCGCGTGAGCGTGCGCACGTCGATTCGAATGTACGTTCGCCTTCAGAACTCCGCAGCTTATCGACCGAATCCCGCGAGTGCGAAAAGTTTTGAACGCAAACGTCGAGGTTTTCGACAGGCTTCGACCAACATTCGACCGCTCGATGTGCATAAACGCCCTCATGCTTCGAGCTTCCTGCGGAGGCCCTGGATGGTGTCGATGAGCGTGCGGTCGGTGCGCTCCGCGAGCAGCTTGTTCACGTAGTCGAACGAGTGCATGACAGTCGTGTGGGAGCGCCCGCCGAACCGCGCGCCGATCTCGGCGTAGGTGAGGTCGGTGAGCTGGTGGCAGAGCCAGATGGCCACGTGGCGCGACTGGGCGATCTCGCGGGTGCGCTTCGTGCCGATGAGGTCGGCGTGGCTCACGTTCATCACCTGCTCCACGTTGTGCTGGATCTCCTCCACGCTCACGCGGCGCTGGCCGTGCGGCCACTTCTCCCGCGCCTTCGCGCGCACGTCCTCATCGGTGATGATGACGCCGCGTTTCTCGAGGTCGGAGGCCAAGAAGAGGCACTGCTGCACGTAGGACTTGATGAGGCGGATGTTGTCGCCGGCGCTCGCGGCCATCACATCGAGCACCTCGGGCGGGATCGTGCCCTCGTAGCCTGCGAGCCCCTCGTCCTTGTAGCGCTGGTAGAACGTGCCGATGAGGTTGCGCTTGAGCTCGAGCGCGGGGATCTGGATGCCGATCTCGTAGCCCGAACCCATGCGGCTCGAGATGCGTTCGCTCATGCCGAGCAGCGAGGGCGGCTCGTCGGCGGCGAGCACGATCTGCTTTCCGTTCGACACGAGGTGGTTGAAGGTCTCGAAGAAGAACTGCACCGAGTTCGTCGCCGGGCGCAGGTGCTGGATGTCGTCCAAGATGAGCACGTCGACGTCGCGGTAGTCGTTCGTGAACTCCTGGATGATGCTGCGATCGCCGGTCATGGCCTTCGTGTAGTCGTTGATGAAATCCGTGGCGGTGATGTAGGCGCAAGTGCGCGACGGGTCGTTCTTGGCGATGTAGTTCTTGATGGACATCAGCAGGTGCGTTTTGCCGAGCCCCGATTCTCCGTAGATGAAAAGCGGGTTGTACTGGGCGTTGTTGCCGTTGGCCACCTGCTTCGCGGCAATGAGCGCGAAGCGGTTCTCCACGCCCTCGACGAAGTTCTCGAAGGTGAGCTTCAAGTCCTGGTCGCTCACCTCGCCCGTGAGGTGGTTCTGGCGCGCCTGGGCGCGTGAGCGGGACTTCATGGGCCTCGGCGCTTCCCCACGCCCGGTGGCGTCCTCGCCGAGCTGGGCGCGGAACTCATCTTCCGAGATGGAGGTCCTCGACGTCTCGAAGGGGATCACCGTCGCGGGCTCGTGCTCCCCCATCACCGTGAAGGTGGGCTCGCCGCCGACGCCGTCGAACCACTCCGCGTCCTCGGCCACTCCCTCGGTGATGAGCGTGGGAAACATCGGGTGGGTCTCGTCGCGCTCGAGCTCGATCACGAGCTTCATGGGCGCGAAGGCGGCCTCGGAGAGGGAGCGCTCGAGATCCTCGAGCTCGGCGTCCAGGTTTCGCTTCGCGTAGGCGGACTTGGTCCTCACCGTGAGGACGTCGTTCTCGAGGGCGACCGGGATGCAAGCGCCGAGCATCGCCACGCGCCGATCCGACCCGGCTTCGCGGGCCACGAGGTGGCGGGTGTCATCCCAAAGAATGAGGGCGTCTTGATCCATGGTGGTCTTCTTGCGCGGGTCGAGGTGGGAACAGGCCGAGGATGCCGTTCGCGGGAAGATCAGTATATGGGTTCAAAACTTTGCCGCGAGCGCCCGTTCGAAGGTTTTCACATGTCGGACTGGCAGGGGTCTGACCACGATCTGCGAGATGCGTGCTACGTGGCCGCTACGAGGGTGCACACGCGCTTGCCAAGCGCGGTGAGCCTGCGTTTTTGGCCGACCTTCTCCACAATTCCCTTACGTTCGAGCGCGGAGAGGCGCCTCGACCAGGTAGGAGCGGAACTCCCGAAGGCCCCGACGAGCTCCTTGGGACCTACATCTTCGTGTTCTGCGAGGTAGATGACGATGTCGCGCTCGGTGTGGGAGAGCGTGGGAAGCGTTTCGGCGAGTGGGGGCTGGGGGTGGCCGCGTGCCTCGCGCGTTTCAACCGAACACGGAGATTCGAGGCTGAGCGTGACGACGGTGCCGCCGGAGAGGTTGTCCTCCACGCTGAGCGTGCCGCCGTGCTCGTCCATGAAGTTGCGCACATACGGAAGCCCGAAGCCCACCCCGCGGATGTAGCGCTTCATCGCCTCGGTGGCGGTGGTGGTGCCGAACTCGAGCGCCTGCTCCTTCGAGGGGATTCCGGGCCCGCGGTCGGCGAAGCGGATCGTGTCGCCGCCGGGAAAGATCGTCACCACGGGGTCGGAGAAGTAGGCGTGGATGAGGTTCTCCACCACCTCGCGGATGACCATGAAGGGGATGGTGCCGCCCTGCTCCCTTGCGAGCGCGTAGGTGGTTTGGGTGAGCTCGTCCACGTAGCTGCGGATGGGCTGCGGCGCGACCACGACGATCCTCGGCGCGATGTCCACCGCGTCGAGTACCGCGATCCTCGCCTCCTGAGGAGCCTCGTCCACGCGGAGGAAGTTGAAAGTTTCAGACATTTCATGCACATGTGTAGAAACTTCTTGAGGGGGCTTTTGGCGGGTGGTAGCTCCATTGATCCATGGATAGAACGTGTCCGCCATCTGCTTCCCTCCCCTCATAGATGAAATATTTCGACATTAGTCGAAAACTTGCCGAAACTTTCACGCACGGAAATGGAAGCCCATCATAGCGCGCAGTTGCGTAGGTACTGCGATAAAAGGTGAAAAGCCCGAGAAAGCCGCTATAGTAAGTAACTCAGTCTCGATCATCCTCACGACTGACGAACCTAGAAGACACACATCCTCGGAGGCTCTTATGAAGCGCACGTACCAGCCCAACAAGCGCAAGCGTGCCAAGACGCACGGCTTCAGGGCTCGCATGGCCACGAAGGGCGGCCGCCTCGTGCTCGCCCGTCGTCGCGCTAAGGGACGCAAGCGTCTCACCGTCTAGCTCGGCTGTGCGGATCGTCAAAGACAGGCGGGATTTCGACCGCATCTTCCATGAGGGGTACCGCGGTGGCTCGCATTTGAGCCGCGTCATCTGGGCCCCCTCACGTGAGGCTGAGGGGCGCGTGGCGTTCGTCGCCGCGAGGCGCATCGGCAACGCCGTCGAGCGCAATCGCTCGAAGCGCGTGCTCAGGGCATGTGCGGCCGAGGCCGGTTTTCCGCGCTCGGGCAAGGACGTGGTGATCATGGCCACGCCGCACACCAAGAGCGCCGCGCACGCCGACGTGGTGAGGTCGCTTCGCCTCTCCATGCAACGTGCGGATGATGCGGCGAGGAAAGCCGGCGCGTGATGGGCCCCGAGGCGAGTGAGGCCAAGGAAGGGCCCCAGGGCCTCGTTTCCCGTGGTTTCACGGCGCTCATCCACTTCTACCAGCACTATCTCTCACCGCTCCATCCCGCCTGCTGCATCTACACCCCCACCTGCTCGGAGTATGCCGTGCAGGCCATCAGGAAATACGGCGCGCTGAAAGGCACATGGCTCGCCGTGAAGCGAATTTGTCGCTGCCACCCGTTCCACGAGGGTGGATACGACCCGGTTCCCTAACACGGAGCCAGCGGAGGAACTATGTGGGATTGGTTCATAGACTTCCTTGCCTGGGTGCTGCGGATCCTCGCCGATTTCTGCGGTGACTGGGGCCTCGCGGTCATCCTGCTCACGGTGATCGTGCGCCTCCTTCTCATGCCACTCACGGTGAAGTCGCTGCGCTCGAACGCGCAGATGCAGGCCATGCAGCCGCGCATCCAGCAGATCCAGGAGATGTACGCGGACGACCCGCAGCGCCAGCAGGAGGAGATGCGAAACATCTACCTCGAGACCAAGACGAACCCGCTTGGTGGCTGCCTGCCGCTCATCCTCCAGATGCCGATCTTCTTCGCGCTCTTCTCGGTCCTTCGCGATCGCATTCCCGAGACGGCGCACTTCTACGGAATCCTCGATTCGCTCTCGCAGTCGGTCTCCGGCTCCATCGCCTCCGTCGGCATCGCCGCGAGTTGGGTGTTCATCCTCCTCGACGTGCTCTTCGGCGTGCTCACCTTCGTGCCGATGCTCATGCAGCAGAGGAACATGGAGGGCCAGCAGAAGACCACCTCGCTCATCATGGGCGTCGTCATGGGCGGCATGATGATGTGGTTCGGCTGGGGCGTCCCCGCCGGCGTGCTCCTCTACTACGACACCTCCGCCATTTGGCAGGTGGTACAGCAGATCTTCATCACGAACCGAGTCACCGAGCAGGCCAAAGCCGAGCAGGAAGCGAAGATGCAGCCGGTGGCCGTGAAGGTGAACGTTGAGCGCCGCGTGCGCAAGAAGCGTCAGCATAAGAAGGGCTAGACATGGCAGACGTTTCCCAGCCGGATTACGAGGCCATCCGCGGCCGTCTTGAGGCCAACGAGCTTTCCGAGAGCGATCTCGACGCCATCGCCGACGTGTCCGTGGACTTCCTCCGCTCGCTGCTTCGCTGCTTCGGGGAGAACACATGTTCGATTGACGAGTACGAAGGCGAGGATGGCGACCTCATCCTGAACGTCACCGACGGCGACCTCGCGGTGCTCATCGGACGCCACGGACGCGTGCTCGAATCACTCCAGCTCCTCGTGACCTCGGTCGCCACGCG
>CANPVI010000052.1 GCA_947581665.1 uncultured Atopobiaceae bacterium
GAGCTCGACGTGCTCCGCGTGGGCATCCGCGCCTCCGAGCGCACGGGCGACGTGGAGATCGCGCTCTGGACGCCTCCCTCGGGCTTCCCACGCGGCCTCGCGGCGAAGGTCATCGCCGAGGGCACGGGCGCCACGGGCGTGGTGCGCGTGCTGCAGAGGGGGTCGGAGAAGGCCCGCACGCTTGCGGGATTCGAGGTGCTCGGCGGCCATGGGCGCTGGAGGGAGCGCCTCGACGGGCACCGGATGGCGGTCTCCGCGCCGTCGTTCTTCCAAGTGAGCACGAAGGGTGCCGAGGCCCTCGTCTCGCTCGTCTGCGCCCACGCGAAGGAGGCGTCCGCGCACGTGCACGCGCCACTCGACGATCTCGGCGCGTGGGACCTCTATTCAGGTGCGGGCACCTTCACGCTCCCCCTCGCGAGGCGCCTCGGCTGGGTGGAGGCCGTGGAGGCGTTCGGCCCCGCCGTACGCGACCTGCGCGAGAACCTCGAGGCGAGCGGCCTTGAAAACGTCGAGGCGGTGGGAGGCGACGCCGCGCGCGAGATGCCCGGGGACCCCGCCGACCTCATCGTCTGCGATCCTCCGCGCGCGGGCCTCTCGAAAGAAGCCGTCAAAGGCCTCGCCGAAGCGGACGCCTCGCGCTTCGCCTACGTGTCCTGCGACCCGCAGACCCTCGCGCGCGACGTGAGGCGTCTCGAGGAGACGAGCGCCTGGCGCCTCACGCGCGTCGTGCCCGTCGATCTCTTCCCCGAGACCTACCATGTGGAGTGCGTGGCCACGTTCGAGGCGAACTAGCGGGGATGGACCCCCAAGGCGGCCCTGCTCACGGCCGCAGGGGTATCGCGCCCGTAGATCAGCAGCTGCTCGATCGACTTGCAGTAGTCGGTCTTGTCCTCCCTGGGAGTGACGAGGCAGAGCGGCACGCGACCCACCTCGGACACGTCGAAGGGCACGGTGGTGGTGTCGGGGAGCCAATCGTTCACGCCTTGGATCGTGGGCATCACGACACCGCCCTGCTTGGTGACGAGCGCGCTGAAGAGCCCGTGGAGCGACATCGTGAGCCGCATGAGCTTGACGCCCTTGGCTTCCTCTGCCGCGTGGAATTCGTCGAGCACCGTCTCGGTGAAGAACGGGAAGTCCTGCGTGAGGTAGAGCGGTACGTCGACCACGTCCTCGAGCTTGAGGGTCCCACGCTCCGCGAGCGGGTGCTTTTCCCAGAGGAGCACGCCTACGTCGATGCTGTCGATCACCGCGACGCTCATCTCCGGCAGCACGGTCTTGCCGATCGTGATGAAGGCATCCGCCTCGCCGAACGCGAGCTTTTCCGCGCACTGCTCGAAGGAGCAATAGTCGACACTCGCCGGTACGCCGAGGCGACTGCTCAGGAAGTTCCCGATCCTCTGGCTGATGGAGGCGAAGTTCGCGATCTTCGGGATGCAGAGCAGGAGCACGAGGTGGTCGCGGTTCGCGATGCTCGCGCCCTTCGAGAAATCCTCGAGCTCTTGGGCCTCTTGCAGCATATGGCGCGCCTTCTTGCTGAAGGTGAGGCCGTAGGGCGTGGGCTTCAAGCCGGAAGCGCGGCGCACGAAGAGCGTGCGGTCGAGCGAGCGCTCGAGGTCATTCACGGCCTTGGAAACCGCCTGGGGCGAGACGCCGAGGACGCGAGCCGCAGCCGTCACGCTGCCCTCGTCCACCGTCATCACGAAACACTGAATCTGGCTCAGCGAGATCACATGGCCCCCGTAAAGCGCGCTCATTTGGCGGAAATGGCGAGAGGAGCGCCGTCCTCGCGTGCCCTCTCGCCCACTGAGCATCGATTGTGCCACGGCGTAAACCTCGTACCTGCGCTTACGCAAAGTATCAACCTGCGGGTTGAATCGTAGCTCGCTCGCGGCAGGGCACCCTGATTCCCTTCATCGTGGATGTGCGAAGCAAACGACCCCACGTGAAGGGAGGCGTCGTGCCCGACGACAAGGACGCACGCAAGGACATCAAGGGCGAGGAAACGCCAGGGGAAGGGGGTGGCTACGACGAGGAAGACGTCGTCGACATGGACGGCATCTTCGACGAGAGCGATGGAGCGGAAGCGCGCGAGGAGTACTACGCAGACGATGCGGAAGACCAAGAGCGTCGCTCCGAAGGGCGCCACGCCGCGTGGAACTGGGCCGAGAAGTGGCACCGCGCGCAGGCATGGCAGAAGCGCCGCCTCGTGGTGAGCGTCGTCGTCCTCCTCGTGATCTTCGTGCCCTACATCGTCTTCGCGTGCCTCAACATGTACGAGGACGCCCAGGCGGAAAACGATTACTGGAACTCCTACCTCGAGCCGCCCTCGGCCGAGGTGCAGGCACTCGTTGACGAGTACTCCGAAGATGCCGCGAAGGTCGACGTGGCGTTCAACTTGGAGCAGGTGCAGTCCGTCGACCTCGCGAAGTCGACGTTCACCGTGATGATGAACGTGGCGTACCGCTGGGAGGGCCACGACGACCTCGACTTCACGTCGAAGCACAACGTGAGCTTCTACAAGGGCGACATCTCCGACATACTCGTGCTCGAGGATGAGCACGATGGCACCACAAACTACCAGTACGTCCAGTACATCGTCACCATCAACAAGGACTACTGGACGGTGCGCTTCCCGCTCGAGAGCCACCAGCTCCGCATGTACCTCGAACCCTCGTACAACGTGAACCGCGTGGTCTTCAACGTCGACAAGGACGCCTGCTACGTGAACCCGAACCTTGCGATCTCGGGCTACGAGCTCACGCGCTGGGACACCAACGTCGAGGTCCTCGCGGATGACCACGCGATGCTGAACCCGCTCTACGACGACTACGAAGATCCCACGGTCTACACCACCGAGGCGATGCTCCAACTCGAGATCAACCGCAGCGGCATCGGCGTGTACCTCAAGTGCACGGTCGCGATGTTCGGCACCCTCGGATGGATCCTCCTCTGCCTCTACGTGGCAACGTTTCGCCATGTGAACGCACTCGGCATGGTGGGCTCCGCGTTCTTCGGCGCCGTGTCCAACATCTTGGTGGGCGCGAACATGCTCTCGAGCGCCTTGCAACTCGGCCTCGTGGAGTTCGTGAACCTCTTCGGATTGGGCATCATCGTGGCGTCGACGGCCGTCGTCATCGCGATCAACACCATCCGCAACGAGATCGAGAACGAGGCGTTCGCCCAGTTCTACGGCCGCGTGATGCTCGTCCTCATCGCCGTGCTCATGATCGCCGCAAACGTGCTCCTGCCCGTTTGCGCGTATCTGTAGCCACACGCTTCGAGACCGTGGAACACACAAGGGGAGGGCTCCAATGGCCCTCCCCTCTCCTATTCGAAACGGCTGTTTAGCGACTGCGATAGATGGTGCTCCTGTGGCCCACGTCGATGACGAGCACGATGATCTCTTCGTCCCTGAGCTCGCAGAGGATGCGATAGTCGCCCACGCGATAGCGCCATTGGCCTGTCCTGTTGGCCGTGAGCGCCTTGCCGAAGGCGCGCGGATCCTCGCATCCGTCGAGATGCTTCAAGAGCCACGTGACGACGATGCGGCGAACGCCCGGGTCCATCTTCGCGAGTTGGCGGTCGGCGCGCTTGGAGAAGGCGAGGCGCCAGCTCACAGGTACTTCTCGGCAATCTCCTCGGCGGTGAGCGTCTCGGGATCGCGATCGAACTCGCGCTTCGCCTCGTACCATGCCTGGAGGTCGAGCTGGTCCTCGAGGTACTCGAGGACGGTTCGGCGCACGAATTCGGATATGGTCGTCCCGTAGGCAATGGCGTAATCGCCTATAAGACGCTTTTCGTCCGTATCAAGCCTGATGGTGATGGTCGAAGATGCCATGATGCTCCCTTCATAGATGACATCGTAACACCTTCGGCCACACGAGGAGGAGCCCCGGGGGCGTTTCCCTCGGAGCTCCTCTCGAGATTGGCTTTGGACGCGGGGCTACGCGTGGTCCGACATGAGGATGACGTCGCGCCACTCGTCGATCTCGGCCTGCTTGGTGGCGATGAGCTCCTCGGCGCGGTTGATGGCCACCTGGCCGAGGAGGAGGCGAAGTGGCGGCTCGCCGCTCTCGACGGCGGTGACGACGGCCTCGGCCGCGCCGCGCGGGCTCCCCCAGCCGCTGCCGGAGGCCGCGGGGTTCTCCTGGCGCGCCTTGCGGGCGCCGGAGGTGGTGGCGTAGTCGGCGATGTTGGTCTCGTTCACGTTGAGCGAGCGGCTGTAGAAGTCCGTGGCGAAGGGGCCGGGCTCCACGATCATGACCTTGATGCCGAGCGGCGCGACCTCGCCGCCGAGGCCGTCCGTGAGGGCCTCGAGCGCCGCCTTGGACGCGGCGTAGAAGGTCGAGCCCACGGCGGTCTTGAGGGCGGCGATGGAGGAGTAGCTCACGATCGTGCCGTGGCGCGCCTCGCGCATGCCGGGGAGCACGCGCTGGATGAGCGCCACCGGGCCGAAGAAGTTCGTGTCGAACTGCGCCTGGATCTCCTCGGGCGTGCACTCCTCGACAGCTCCGCGCAGGCAGTAGCCGGCGTTGTTCACGAGGACGTCGATGCCGCCGAAGCGCTCGATCGTGGCGGCGACCGCCTCGTCGATGGATTCGCGATCCGTCACGTCGAGGCGAAGCGCGATCGCGTGGTCGGGATGCGCCTCGACGATGTCCTTCACGGCCTCGGGATTGCGCGCCGTGACGGCGACGTCATAGCCCTTCTCGAGCACAGTCTGCGCGAGTGCCTTGCCGAGCCCCGATGAGCAACCGGTGATAAGCCATGCTCCCATGTGTGCCTCCTTAGACGGTGTCCATGCCCCTCGATCATGGTCCTCAAGAACCACTCGCGATGAACTTCACTGGGGATGATGAGCCGTTGGAAGGCACATGTACAATGCCGATTCATCATCTTGGCAGGCACATCGCGCATAGCGTGAGCCCATAGCCCCAAACGAGGCGAGGAAGGGCGCCCTAGAGGTAGTCGGTGGGTTCTGTGAGGTCGGCCTCGTAGTCGGCAGGATCCACGCCACGCTCCTCGAGGAGGTTGGCGAAGATGCAGAGCGTCATGATCACGCCGAAGGCCAGGAGATCCACGTAGGTCCGATCGGCAAGCAGCCATTGGAAGAACGCATCCATTGGAGAAGGAACCTCTCGCTCAGTGGCGCCGTTCGATCACCGGCGAACGGCGCCATTTCCTCTCTCAACGGCAGTATACGTGCGCTGAACGGTCAATCGAGAGCCGATATGGCCATCACCCGGCTTCCACATTTGCGCCACCGGGCCAAACCATCGCGGCGCGCTTCGACGCGTCGCCCTCAGCGCGCCTTCGGCCCCTCGTCGCCGAAGCGCCGGTGCTCGAAGTGCTCCTCCTCGAAGCGGCTCACCCGCTGGGAGAGATGCGCGAGCTCCTCGGGCGAGAGTTCGGGCAGGTGCTCGAGCTCCTCGAGGAACGCCGAGACCGTCTCGCTCTCCTTCGCCTTCAGGTACTCGGTGTAGTAGCTCACGACCACGCCCGTGATCATGGCCGTGAGGATGACGGCCATGATCGAGATGCAGACGGTGACGATCCTCCCCACGAGCGTCACGGCCGCGTAGTCGCCGAATCCGATGGTCATCGCGGCGACGTAGAGATACCAGAGCGCGTCGCCGTAGCCGGGGATTCCGGGCTCCACGGCCCAGATGATGAGGGCCGCGACGGCGTAGATCCAGAGGAAGTTCACGAGCATGGCGGCCGTCCCCGTGTGCTTGAGGATGGTCCACATGCGCTTCAGGCGAAACATCGTGCGATTCCTTCGTTTGGAATGGCCGCTACTCCCCGAGCCATGCCTTGGGGACGGGGAAGAGGGAGCCCACGGCGGAGGCTACGAAGAGGACGGGAGCCCCCGCCAAGGGAAACACGAGGAGCAGGAAGGCCGCCGCGATGAGCGGCTGGCGCATGACCGCGCCCATGAGCGCGGCCGTGACGGCGCAGAGGGAAAAGACGGGATCGATGCCCGCAATGGCCGCCATGCCGTAGCCGAGCGCGATACCGGCGAAGATGATCGGGAAGAAATGCCCGCCGTGCCAGCCGAGGTTCAGGCAGAGTTGGGTGGTGAGCACCTTCACGAAGCACGTAGCGACGAGCACGATGACGGGAAGCGTGGTCCACGTCTCGGCGAGTTCCTCGGTTTGCGCCTCGCCCGCGAACATGGCGAAGGGAAGCACGATGCCGGCGAGGCCGAGGAGGCATCCCGCGAGGGCCGCCTTCGCCACGGGGCGCTCGCCCATGGCCGCCGAGATTGTGCGCGCGAGCGCGCCGAAGGGAAAGTACGTCCATCCGGCGAAGCCGCCCACGAGCACGAGCGGCACGAGCCAGAGGAGCTCCGCGCCCCCCACGCTGATCTCTGAGAAGTGCGGAAGGCCGCCCTCGCTGCCGACGAGCGAGCCGAGGAGCGCCATCATGCCGAGCGCTCCCGCGACCGCGAGCACGTAGACGGCGGTCTTCAAGGGCTTGGACGCCCCGAAGCGGATCTCGCTCGCCATGCGCGGGCCCTCGGATTCGTCCGCCTCGCCGAGCATCGGCACGACCATGCCGAAGAGCGGCGTGGCGAAGATCGCCGAGATCACGGCCGCGGTGCCCGATTCGGCGAGCTCGCGCATCTCCGCGCCGACGAAGCGGAGGCGATCCCCCACCCACGTGCAGAGCCCGGCGATGACTCCGGTGAGGCCCGCCTCGGGGCCGATGGACCCGCCGAAGAGGAGCGGCAGCAGCGCGCCGAAGAAGGACGCGCCCATGTGGTCGTACTCGTAGCGGCTCGTCCTCTTCACCTTCGCGAGGACCTCGTTCATGCCCTCGGGGTACGCGCCGAAGCGCTTGGCGAAGAGCCCGATGCACACGCCGCCGATGACGCAAAAGACGACGGGATAGAAGACCGCGGGCAATCCCGCGGCCTCCAACTGCGCGGGCACCACGTTCCAGAGGAGGTCGATGCCCAGGTTCATCAAGTAGAAGAAAGCCCAGCAAAAGGCCCCGGCAAACGCGCCGAAGACGATGGTGAGCACCACGAAGAGCGCCTTTCGGCCCATGGCACCCCTTTCCGTTCATGGCTCCGCCCAGCTGCCTTCGGCACTACCCGGGCTCTCGAGGGTTTCGCGTTGAGTCTAAACGACATCGCGCCTAAAGAGGCCTAGGGCTCCAAGGAATGCGCGATGGGCTCGTGGTGGCGGTAGGTGCAGAAGGTCTCGAAGCCGAGGGCCGCGAGGAGAGTGCCGCGATCCTCGACGCCGAGTAGGCGATGCGCGAGAGGCCACTTCCTTACCACTCGATCTCGTCGTAGGTGAGATCGTTCTCCCTCTTCAGTTTCTCGAGAAGGGCACGAGGAGGGATTGCTGGCACGCTTGATTTGTCGAAGCCATGGGCATCGCGAGTGACGATGTAGTCGGCGCCCACGCGCTCTGCGCACACATTCACAAGACAATCTTCGAAGTCAGGCCATCTGCGTCGAAGCGCTTCGCGGACATCGACCGTATCCACCGTGTGGAGGTAGATGTTTCTCGACAAGGAACCAAAGAGCAGATCCTCCATTTCCTCTTGGATTACCCTGCTCGCCCTCTTCGCGCTTTTCTTCACGATGTAGAAAAGATCCGTGAGCATGCTTGTCGAGCAGTGCAGTTTGGCATCGTCGAATTGGGCCATGAGGAGGATGAGGCCCGCGTCGCGGTTGAACTCCCTACGAGGCAGAAATCCATCGAGCATCACATTCGTGTCGAGGAAAAGCGTGAGGGGGAGCTTCATATCGTGTCCTCGTATTCGAGGTGCCCGAGATGCTCGGGAAAGCGCTCCTTCATTACTTCGAACTTGAGACGATCGAAGTCCCGATCATCATGTTCGGGATTCGACTGCGATCGGCCAATTGTGATTTCACGCATGTGATTCCGGAACCTTTCCAGCTCCTCGGGAGAGAGGCTTCGCCCGTGTCGTGCCCGCTGATCTCCACGAGAATCCCTTGGCAGTTCCCCTGTTAAGGAGGTGTACTCGAATGCGGCAAAGATGAGATCGGTCTGACTTTTCCCGAGCTTTAGCAAGATGTCCTTCACCCGGAGGTACGTGCTCTCAGGGATGCGCGCGGAGACCATCACGGTCTTCTCGCGGGCGCGCGCACGCGGACGCTCGTCGCGCGCTTCAAAATCGAGAGCAACGGCCGGCTCGGCACCCATGGCGCTCCCTTCGCCGAACTGTCTTACGGTATGACACGACTATACCCGCACGGCGTGCCAAATCCAGTACCATCATCGCGGGCGAACAACGTGAGAGGAGCCACCATGCACGTGCTGATGATCTGCGGAAGCCCAAAGCCCAAGGGAAACACCATGCGGGCGCTTCAGGCGGTGGCCGTCGAGCTCGAAGGACTCGGCGTCTCGAGCGAGATCGTGCCCATCGGCAACAAGCCGATCGCCGGGTGCATGGGCTGCGGCGCATGCAGTAGGAACGGCGGCCATTGCATCGTGGGCGATGAGCTCGTGGAGGGCCTGAAGGAGAAGATGGCCGAGGCGGACGCGCTCGTCGTGGGCACGCCGGTCTACTACGCGCACCCAAACGGCGCGCTACTCGCCTGCCTCGATCGCCTCTTCTACTCAGCCGATTCGTCGATCTTTCGCTACAAGCCCTACGCCGCCATCGCCGTGGCGCGGCGCGCGGGGACCGTGGCGAGCTTCGACGTGCTCAACAAATACGCGACGATCTCCGAAATGCCCGTGGTAGGCAATCGCTACTGGAACGACATCTTCGGCCGCACGCCCGGCGAGATCGAAGGCGACGAGGAGGGCCTCGCGATCATGCGCCAGCTCGC
>CANPVI010000053.1 GCA_947581665.1 uncultured Atopobiaceae bacterium
GAATGCAACGTTGAAGGTTGCGGTTACGCGAGTGAGAAAGTTTCTCACACGCTCACGGTCAAGTCCGACGGTGAGGACGGACATCACAGCGAATGCAACGTTGAAGGTTGCGGTTACGCGAGTGAGAAAGTTTCTCACACGCTCACGGTCAAGTCCGACGGTGAGGAAGGACATCACAGCGAATGCAACGTTGAAGGTTGTGGTTACGCGAGCGAGAAGGTCGGGCACGAGCTGTCGGATTGGTATGCCGATGACGACGGACATTATAAGAAGTGCGAATCCGGTGATTGCGATTATCGTACTGTATCCGCTCCACATTCCATTGCGGAGGGTGCAAAGGCGACGGATGTGAATAACTTAATGCACCAATACGACTGCGAAGTTTGTGGCGCGACTGTAAAAGAGAAGCACGAGAGTCAATGGCATTATACCGACACCGAACATTACTTTGGGTGCGAAGAATGCGGTCATGAGACTGTACATGAAACGGCTCACAGCTTTACGTACAAGAACGATGGGGATACACATACCGTCTCTTGTTCAAGCAACTGTGGCTTTGCAAAAACTGAATCGCATGCGCTCCAATATTCAAGACTTTCGGATAATCCGTCTCAAGGGCATAAAGTTACATGTAAAACGAATTGTGGTTATGAGGTGATCGAGGCCCATGATCAGGCCGGTACTGATGGCGAATGTTCCAAGTGCGGATACAAGGATGTGGGCGAACATACCTGTATCGATCATCTCGCTGCGGATGCGAACGGCTTTTATGATGGTGAGTGCCAGATTTGTCATCAGAATGCGATTTTCGAGATTGACGCGAGTGGCAAAATCACAAAATTCAAGGATTATAACTCTCTTAAAACATCGGCGGGTGAACTTAAAATTAAAGTGCCTGCGAAGGTGAATGGTACCGATGTGAATGATATCGCTGCGGGTTCATCAGATGGCGTTCAAGTGTTCCGTTCGAATTCTGATATTACAGATATTGTAATTGCGGAGAATGAGAACTATAAGGAACTGAAGAATGGGACGTTTAAACAGTGTTCAAATCTGAAGTCACTTGTGATTTTAGCATCGATTACCAAAGTGTCAAATGGGTCGTTGGAGCAAGTTCCTAAACTCGTGTATGTTGTTTTTCCGGAGTCACTAACCGAATTAGGCGGCTCGGCGTTTGGGAATTCCACACGCGTTGGAGAGATGACGAGCTTTAGTCATATCTATTTTATGGGAACATCGGATGCGTGGGCTACAATAGAGGGAAAGGTGAGCACAACAGCAGCGGTGAAGATTTTATTAAAGGAAGACATCGTGTTGTATTTCGGAGCGGATCCTACTTCCGGATGGCAGTGGACCGATTCAACAAAAGATGTACCAGAAGCAAATAAGGAGGCGTAAGAAAGAGAGAGATGTAAGGAAACGTGGCGTTGTTGTTTAGTAGCAACAAAAGTGAAGAAGCACTGTTGGGGGTGCTGTCAAAAAAAATTTTGCAGAGGAGGGGGTGATTCCGATGGAATAGCAAATCGGCGCAAAACGGCAATGATGGAAGTTGGAATGTATCAATGTAGCTCGGTGCGAAAGCACCAACGCCCGAAGTTTTGCTTCGGGGTAGGCAGTCTGGAACAGACAGGCAAAAATATTAAAAAATTTGAGGTTATATCATGAGAAAAATTCTTTCTAAAACGAATTTGTTTGTTGCACTCGTGATGTTGCTCATAGCAAGTCTCGTCGGTGCGACAACTTTGGCACTCACCGCAAACGCAGCAGTGAAAGCGGCTTCTACCGTAAAGCTCACTTCTTATACCACGGTTATGAGGGTGGACGAGGAGTTTGAATTCGCGGCGCAAGTCACCAGTGACGGCACTGTCAGTAATGAAGTGGAATGGTCCTCCAGTAACGAGGATGTCATTTCAATGGACGGAAACATTGCTACTGCCTATGAAGAAGGTAGTGCGACAATCACAGCAACGGCATCCGATGGCGCATCCGCATCTGTCGATGTCCTCGTTTCGAACTCGGCAATCCGCGTCGAAAGCGTGACGGTCAGTCCCGAATCGCTGGAACTCGGTGTAGGTTGGCATGCAAGAGTGTATGCAAGCGTGCTTCCCACCGACGCATACGATCAAGGTGTGCATTTCGCTTCGAGCGACACATCGATTCTCACGGTGACCGATGATGGTTATGTGACCGCCGTCGCAGCGGGAAAAGCAAACGTCATCGCGATGTCCAACGATGGTAGCAAAACCGCTATGTGCGAAGTGACCGTTATTGCAGATCTCATCGAGGCTCAGCTGAGCGAAGCAGACAATACCATGATTATCGGTGAGAGCAAGACACTTACAGTTACTCTTCCCGAAGGCGTGGATCTTACGGGGGCTGAGTACCAGTGGACAACCTCCGATGACGATGTGGCTTCGTTCGACACGAACAGAGATGAAGAAGGCACCCTTTCCTCGTGGAGCTTCGGCACGGTAGAACTCAATGTTATCGTGACCCTTGCAGACGGCACCAAGTACGGTGCAAACGGCAGCGCATACGTCACGGCGTCCTACTTCTATCTTGTCGGTATCCGCAACGACTGGACGACCTACACCACCGCAGAGGCGGCGCAGGAAGCCGGTATGCTTCTCGTTGAAGATGCGGATCACCCCGGCATCTTCAGCATCACCCGTAACTTCTGGGCTTATGACAGCTTCCAGATTATCCACGGTGGTATCGACGAAGGTTGGACCACCAAGATTACGCCTTACTGGTACTATGCGGCAGGCTCGGATACCGAGTATGTCGCCAATACCGCAGACATGTTTGAGGTCAATGCCCTCGGCGACTATACGATCACTCTCGACCTTTCGAGCGGTCGTGCGCGTGTTTCCATCAACATGGTGGATCTTTATGTGACCGAGGTCGATCTTTCCCTTGCGGAAGGGCAGAACGGTTATCTCCAGAAAGAGGGCGACACCACGCTTCTCGACATCAAGACGCTTCCCGAAAACGCCATTGAGCCCGCGGAGAGCGACATTGTCGTGACCGTATCGTCCAATGCAGAGGGCTATGCAACGGCGGCTCTCAGCGAAACCAATAACAAGCAGGTCATCGTGACGTTGCTTCAACCCTCCGAAACGATGATCACCTTCACCGTGGAAGTCAAGATCGACGACGCAGTCGGCGTGTATCCCATCACCATTCTCCCGGCAGACCAAGAGTTCACGGCTGTCACGGAGATCGCTTTCGAGCAAGAAACATATCTCATCAATGTCAACAACGGCGGCGAACCCTGGACGGTCGGCATCAAGGCGAACGTCAATGCGGATGCATCCGTGCAGGGCGTGTACTACATGTCCGATGACGACAGCATCGTTATCGAGTACGACGCAGAGGGCAATGCCTATGCGAGAGCGAGCAAGCTTGGCACGTTCACCATTGAAGCGTATGCTCTCGGTGACACCAAGTATATTGCAACCGCGCAGGTCGTGGTGTACTCCCAGGACGGCTTCTATCTCATCGGTATTCTCGGCGGTGTGCAGGTCAACAATTGGACCTCGCTCGCTCCCGAAGTCACCTCTTTGGAGGGAACTCTCTTTGAACCCTGGGCATTGACACCTGTGGACGATACGCACTACAGTGCAGAATTCACCCTCAATGCGGGCGATCAGTTCTCCATTGCGTTCCTCGGTATGAGCCATGAGTGGATTGGCGTTGTCAACAACGCGTACTTCGATGCGCAGAATTCCGATCCTACCATCACGCTCGACGGAATCAACGTCCAAATCAATGTGAGAGCGATTTATACCGTCACGCTCGATCTGAGCAAGGAAAACCCCGTGTTCACCGTCACCTATTATGGAGAAGCGGAGCATATCCCCGTAACGACGTATCGTTATCTGTACATCACATGGGCTGGAAATTCCTGGAACGGTGCTGAATCCGATAAGGGCAACATCATTCTTGAGGTGGGAACCTTGACGTACCTTGACGGCGTTTTGCAGAATCTCACGCTGACGACCGAAGCAATCGACTTCTACACGCTTGCTACTGCAAGAGATGTGTGGCCTACGATTCAGTTCGTAGTATCGAACAATCTGATAGTAGTGGGTGCTGAAGGGAGTGACGACTATTTCGTCAACGCTGAGTGGTACGGAACCGATGCCGCGCCCGTTATTTTCGGCGGCGATGCATACAGCGAGAATCCCGGTACGAACGGCACTTTCACCAACAGTGGTTGCCAGCTTTACTGGGTCGGCTCCTATGATGAGACGACGAACATGACTGTGACGTTCAGCTTCACCTTCAGCGAGAGCGGTGCCTTGACGGGAATCGACGTTAACTTCGCTTCCTCCGCTGTGGACCCTGCCGAATAACCATTCGGCTCTAAACTTTTCATCTTGCCGGCTACCATAACCCACCGGGTCGGTAGAAATACCGACTCGGTGCATGGGTAGCGCAATTTGTCAAGTTTCTGCGCCGGCAATCTTTGTCGGCGCAGTATTTGGCAAATAGCGAAATTTTTTCGTGGCAAGTGGAGGAGGACGAAAATTATGAAGATGAAGAAAATATGTCGCAGATCCATGTTGCTTTTCTGCATCTCCCTGCTTGCCATTTCTCTCGCTTGTGCGTTTGCGGCTTGCGGCGGTGGGCGAAACCCGTCAACGGATGATGCGGAATATTACTTGTCTCTTGCATCCGACAATTGGCAGGTGTTTAATTCGAAAGAAAGCATCCCCGACAGATTGCATTTCCGATCCGAAGGGGAGAATGAATATAAATTGACGATAGGACTTGGTGAAGGTGAGCAATTCACCGTAAACAAGTTGAACAGTGACGAAAAGATCGGCTATGACAAAGTGTTTACGACAGCCGATGACCTTGCAGGTGGAGAGAATGGAAGCATCAAGGTGGCGCACGGCGGTACCTTTGTTCTCTTTTATAACAACTCCGAAGATACTTTGAGTTATTCGTATTCTGCCGAGGCTCCCGAACCTGTCAGCGGCGTTCAACTCGACAAGGTGGAGCTTTCTATGGAGCTGAATGCCACGGCAAAACTCGAAGCGACAGTATTGCCGCAAAATGCCGAAAACAAGTTGGTTTCGTGGGCTTCAAGCAACGATTCGGTCGTTTCGGTCGAGCAAGACGGAACGATTACGGCGGTCGGCTACGGGACGGCTACAATCACCGTTACCACCGCGCAGAATAGTTGCACGGCGGCCTGTACCGTGACGGTGGTGCGGCACCTTTCCGGCATCCGCTTTGACAGAGACAGTCTGTCCGTGACGGCGGGTGGATCGGCGAAAACGCTGAATCTCTCCTTCTTACCCGATGATGTTACCGACACAGAATATACTTTGCAGGTCACAGAGGGAAGCGAATTCGTTTCCGTAACGAAGGGAGAAGACGGCGTGATTACCGTTTCCGGTCTGGAAGTCGGTCAAGCGGTTCTGAAAGCGGTTTCCGATGAAGATCCGAAGTTCACCGCCACTTGCACAATTACTGTCTGCGAAAATGGAAGTGTTCTCGTAGATATGCCTCAAAATGTGCAGACGATGATTGAGGATTCGGAGAAGATCGAACTCTCCATTGAAAACGGCTCGATCGAAAGCGTAACGTGGGCGGTAGAGAATGAAGCTGTCGCCACCATTGAAGGAGACGGTGCAACGGCGTATGTGACCGGTGTCGAATTCGGCACCACAGTCGTCACCGCGACCGTCACCGATGACAAAGGCGCGGAGCATGTTGTGACGAGCAACGTTCTCGTCGCAGACGATTACTTCTTCATTTACGGCTATGGCTTTGGGAAGAAAGACTGGGATTACGAAGAGTATGTTGGCAGCCGTGACGCGGCAGAGGCGGCAGGGCTTCTTTTCCAAGAGACTGCGACTCGCGGCATCTATACCTTGACGCGCCATTTCACCCCTGAAAACGGCTTCCAAATCATCTTCCCGAAGGTTGCTAACTTTACGCAGCATGATAATTCTACGAACAAGGATGTCTGGAGCAAGAACATTCCATCAGATTTGGTTTCCTCCACGGTATACTATCGTTCCGGAGATTCCGATAGGGCGTATGTCACGAATACTGCATCCTACTTTGCAGTAAACGCATCGGGGTTCTATACAGTTACATTGGATCTCACAAGAGGAATTGCGTCCTCCGACGGAACAGGATACTGCTCGGTAACAATCAAATTGGATTCGCTCGATGTGTCCGAGACGAAGCTTTCGCTCACACAGGGAAATCCTACTCTCAAGAGTGGGGATAGCCTTCAACTCGGATTTTCGGTCAATCCTTCCGCAGCGAAATTCACAGAGGAGCAAGTCGAAGTAAAACTTGATTCGGACTATGCGGATTTCAAAAAATATCTAGAATACGAGTTCAACTTTGCCTATAAAACGATTTCCGTGAAGGCAAAGGGAGAACCGGCCGAGAAATTCAGCGCGGTTTTGACACTTACTATCCGCGGCGTTTCTGCGTCCATTGAGTTGTTTGTCTTACCGACCGCAATGGAAAAGAATCCTGTAACGGAGATAAATTTCGAACAGGAGAAGTATGAATTTAACGTTAACAATGGAGAAGGCAACTGGACCGCGAAAGTGAAGGCTACCACGAATTCCGACGCTACCAATGGGCAAGTGCGTTACTATGACGTAACGGATTATGATGCCTTCCCCGGCTCTTCCGAACGTGCAATTGTCAATGAGATCACAGGCGAAGTTACCGCTCGGTCGCTCGGAACGCTCAAAATCATGGCAGTTTCCCTTGACGATCCCAGTGTTACAGCCACCGTAGACCTGTTGTTCTATTCTGATGCTTTCTACATGGTAGGAATTGGCTATGGGGGGTGGGATGCGCTTTCTCAAAGCATCACTACACTTGTTGGTACAGGAAAAGAGAAGTATGCCTTTACGATGAGTCAAGATTCGAATGCTCTTTATACACTTACATACGATACAGATGTTTTTGGTCTTTCCAAGCAGATGAAAATCGTATTCCTCGGCATTGACCTTCAATGGACTGGGCAAATCACTGCGGCAAATATTGCTGAGGAATTCAGCAATGCATATGTCGGTTGGCATGTTCCCGAACTTTTGGGGACGAACGGTGATGTCGTGAGCGAGGGGCAACAGAATATCCAGTTCTTAAGACGTGGGGTTTACACATTGACAATTGACCTAAGCAGACCCAAGCCCATGCTGATCATTGACAAGGAAGGGACAACGGATATTGCAAAAGATTATCTGTTGGAATACAGCGGGAAGACAGAACTGCACAAAGGTGATGTTGCCAAAGTGGAGCTTGTAACTGTTCCATTCAAGCAGTATCAATCTGGCGATGTGACGGTTTCTTTCGAAGGAAACGGCGGCTATCTCTCGTATGCGTTTGACAGCGGCAATGTTTTGACGTTTACCGTCAACAGGGTGGAACATGCGGAGGATAAAACGGTCACAGTCAACGTCACAGCGGACGGCGACACGCAGACGCTTTCATTCCAAATTATCGCGGAGCATCATCTTGAACTGACTTGGAACCAGCAGAACCATTGGTATCGTTGCACAGACGAAGGCTGCACTTACTATGAAGATAGCGAAGGCATAGCAAATCAGAAGAGCGAACACAATCGGCAAAACGTGTTGTCCTCAAATGCCGAAGGGCATTATTACTCTTGCAGCAAATGCGGTGTGGAATTTAATTTCGAAAAACATACATATGAGCTGAACAACGGCGTGTTTGATTTCTCCGAAGGAATGGAGGAGTGCTCCGCATGCCACTTCCAGCTCTTTTTGATTGAAGGGACTACTCTCAAAGCTTACTATGGTTATGCCGAATCGGTCAATGTCCCCGATACCGTTACGATCCTCGGAGATCATGTTTTCGAAGGACATTCCGAAATCAAGAACCTTACATATTCGAATAGGTTGACAAAGATTGGCGCATACGCGTTTGCAGGCTGCACCTCGTTGCAGACTGTAAAGATCCCGAATTTTGTAACAGATATCGGAGGTTTTGCATTCAAGGGTTGCTCTGCCAATATCAAATGGGGCAACATTCCAAGAATCCAAACGATAGTCGAAAATGCATTTAATGGCTATTTGGGGACCGAGATTGAAATTCCATCAACGGTTACTACAATATGGGGATATGCATTCGCCAACTCAAATCTGATTTCTATTACGATACCGGACGGTACTTATTTTGGAGATAAGTCCACGGCCCACTTGAACGACAGCGTGTTCAGAAACTGCAAAATGCTTACTTCGGTCGTATTGGGTAAGAAAATCAATATATTACCTGCATATCTGTTTGACGGATGTGAATCGTTGGAATATGTCCTGATACGAGGAAGCGAATTTTGGGCATTTAGTGGCTTTGGAGGCTGCTCTTCACTAAAAGCGGTCTATGTTGAACGCGATGCGTCAAATTTCTCGGGTAGCAATCCAATTGTTTCGGTGAGTTTTCCTGATGAGTTGCTTGAGAAGGTGTATTTCTACACCGAGACTCAACCCGATGGAAGCATGACTTTTGAAAAGTATACAGACTACTTTGCAGGCTTGTGGCACTACAGCGATGTGAATCATCCAAGCCTCAAAAATGTCGTTGTGTGGCCAACAGAAGCCGCAACGACAGCTCAAACGGCGGTTGCTTTCTATGACGACAAACGTAGAGCAATCGCGTGTGTGATTTAATTCACCCACACATTCCCCCCAGTCCTCCCATG
>CANPVI010000054.1 GCA_947581665.1 uncultured Atopobiaceae bacterium
CCTCAAGCCCATGCTCGCGGTTCACGAGGCCGAGGTCCGCGAGCATGGGCTTGAGGTCCTGGGCGAACTTCTGCCCCACCGTGTTCGTGTTCGGGTAGTAGTCGCAGCGCCTCGGCACCCACACCTCGAAGCCGTTGGCGGTGTCGTTGTCGGCGCTGTTGATGTGCTGGCTGATCACCGCACAGGCGCCGGCGGCGTACGCGCGCTCCACGCGATCGTAGATGGAGGGCGTGGAATCTCCGTTGGAGCCGCGCTCCGTGCCGTTGTGGGTGAGGAAGACCTTCACGCCCTTCGACTCGAGCCATTCCTTCGTGTAGCTTGAGATCTTCCAGGTGAAGTTCTTCTCGTAGTAGCGAGTGCCTTCGGCATCCACGCCGGAGGCGCCGTTATCGCCGCCACCGTGGCCGGGATCGAGCGCCACCACCTTCTGCGCGCCCGCGAGCGCGGACGCCTCGTCGGCCTTCGCGGGACGCGCGAAGGCGAGAAGGCCGGCGCAAAGGACGCACGCCGCGAGGATCGCGGCGATGAGCGTGGTCTTCTTGGAGGGATGGCACTTCATGGAACGCTCCTCCGGTAGGTGGGTTCGACTAAGCTGCGTTGGCTGTGGCCGCAGGTGCGACGCGCAGGGCGGGGGAATCGCAACCCCACAGTGTAGGGCTCCCGAGGCCAAAACCCTAGCGTCTTTATGCAGTTTGGGGCCACTGCCTCCACGAAACGGCCACAGCGCTCGCGTATGCCTTGCCCTCTCTCCACATGCGGGGCCTTACAATATCCCGCATCTACGGACACACCCACCCGGGGATGAGCGCAAAGTTGCCCCGGGAAACGCAGCATATGGGAGATTACATGGGCATTCGCAACAGGCGCGCCAGGGAGAAGGCCCACACCCACATCATCGGGTTTGGCATCGCCGGCGTGGCGGGCTTTCTCGCGCTCGCCGTGGTGGCGCTCGCGTACTCGCTGGGCCACGTCGTCGATTCATGGCTCCAGGACCTGCCGGATTTCCAATCCGCGGACGCCTACCTCGTGTCCGAGCCCACGCAGGTCTTCGATTCCGAGGGCACCCTCATGGCGGAGTTCTACACGGAGAACCGCCGTGCCGTGGATTTGAGCGAGATCTCGCCCTACGTGATCAACGGCACCGTCGACACCGAGGACATCCGCTTCTACCAGCACAACGGCGTCGACCCGCAGGGGATCCTGCGCGCCATCGTCGTCCAGGTGATGGGCGGCTCGGAGGGCGCCTCCACCATCACCCAGCAGCTCGTGCGCAACACCGTGCTCTCCGACGAGCAGTTCGACCTCACGCTGCGCCGCAAGGTCCGCGAGGCCTACATCGCCATCGAGATGGAGAAGAAGTACACGAAGGAGCAGATCCTCAACATGTACTTGAACACCATCAACTACGGTCACGGGGCCTACGGCATCGAGGCGGCGTCGATCACGTACTTCAACAAGAGCGCGAAGGACCTCACGCTCGCCGAGGCCGCGCTCCTCGTGGGCCTGCCGAACTCGCCCTCCTACTACGACCCCTTCGAAAACCCCGACGCGGCCCTCCATCGCCGAAACGACGTCGTCTTGCAGCGCATGCTCGACGCGGGCGACATCACCCAGGAGGAGTTCGACCAGGCCTACAACACCCCGCTCGAACTCAACCCCGGAAACTCCGTGATGGAGGCCACGGGCACCTACCCCTACTGGACGAACTACATCCGCGACCTCCTCTCCGCCGATTTCTCGGCCGATACCGTGATGATGGGCGGGCTTCGCGTCTACACGACCCTCGATCCCACGATGCAGCGGCAGGCGGAGGCGGCCGTCGAGGCGCAGCTCGACGCCATCGGCGACGGCGAACTCAACGCGGCCATGGCGTGCGTCGATCCCTCCACGGGCTACCTGAAGGCCATGGTGGGCGGTCGCAGCTTCGAGCAAAACCAATTCAACTGCGCCACGCAGGCGAGGCGCCAAACCGGCTCCTCGTTCAAGGCGTTCACGCTCACCGCCGCCATCACCGACGGCATGAACCCCGACGTCTACCTCAACTGCGATTCGCCCCTCCAGATCTCGAGCGCCTGGAAGGTGCAGAACGTCGACAACGAGCAATACGGCACGATCACCCTCGCTCGCGCCACCGAGCTCTCCTCCAACACCGGCTACGCGCAGGTGGCCGATGAGATCGGCGCCGATCGCATCGTCGACGCGGCCCACAAGATGGGCATCACGGTGGACCTCCCCAACTACCCCTCGATCACCCTCGGCACCGTTGGCGTGCCGCCGATCCAGATGGCGGGCGGCTACGCCACGCTCGCCTCGGGCGGCGTCCACCACGACGTCGTGGCCATCACGAAGATCGAGGACCGCAATGGAAACACCGTCTACGAGCACAAGGACAACCCCACCCAGGCCGTGGAACCCTCCGTGGCCGCCGCGGTGACGGACGTGCTCGAGGGAGTCGTCACGCGCGGCACCGCCTCCTACACCACCGTGGGCATGGGCGTGAACCAGCCCGTCGCCGGCAAGACGGGCACCACCGAAGGTGCGCGCGACCTGTGGTTCTGCGGCTACACGCCCCAGATCTCCGTGGCCGTGTGGGTGGGCTATCCGGCTGAGCGCACGGTCTACGTGGGCTATGGCGAGGGCCACCCCTACAACACCGCTTGCCCGATCTTCTTCCGCTTCGTGAACATGGCGCTCGCGGGCGAGCCGAGGGCGGAGTTCCCCACGGCCACGCAGCCCACCTACAAGCCGAACAGCACGTGGACCTTCGCGAAACCCTACGGCACGGGAGATGCGAGCGACACCACGAAGCCCAAGGACGACACCACGACCACGCCCTCGGATCCCGGCGCGATCAACCCCTCCGAGACGCCGAACGGGCCCGAGACGCCCGGCGGGGAGACGCCCGGCGGGGAGACGCCCGGCGGCACGACCGATCCGGGCGGCGGTGGCACCACTGACCCCGGTGGCGGCACCACCGATCCCGGTGGCGGGGGCACGACCGATCCGGGCGGTGGCGGCACCACTGACCCCGGTGGCGGTGGCGGCGAGCCCACATCCGATCCCACAGGCGGCGGTGATGGGGAAAGCGCAGGGTAATCATTGGGCCCTCCCTCGTGCTTCCACGAGGGAGGGCCATCTCAAACCTCACAAGGAAGATGGCCGCCTATCGCGCGACTTCGTTGCCCGGTGAGCGGCCATCCTCGATGAAGGCCACGCGCTTTCATCTCAGGAGCTACTCGGTGCTTTTTAGGAGCTGCTCGGCGAGCGCGAACTGGGCTTCCAGGGCCTCGGGCGCGGTGCCACCCTCGGAGCGGCGGCGCGCCACGACGTTTCCGATCTCCACCCACGAGAGCACGTCCGCCTCGAAGAGCTCGGAGAACTCCCGCAGCTCGTCGAGCGTGAGATCGTCGAGCGCCTTGCCCTCGGCCACGCAGCGCGCCACGAGCGAACCCACCACGCGATGCGCCTCGCGAAAGGGAAGGCCCTTGCCCACGAGGTAGTCGGCGAGATCCGTGGCGGCCATGAGGCCCTCCCCCGCTGCCACGCCCATGCGATCCTCGTGCACCTCCATCGTGGCCACCATGCCGCGTACGACGGAAAGCGAGTGCGTCGCGGTGTCCACCGCGTCGAAGAGCGGCTCCTTGTCCTCCTGGAGGTCCTTGTCGTAGGCGAGGGGGATGCCCTTGAGCGTGGTGAGGAGGCTCACGAGATCGCCATAGACGCGCCCCGTCTTGCCCCGCACGAGCTCGGCGAAATCGGGGTTCTTCTTCTGCGGCATGATCGAGGATCCGGTGGAGTGCGCGTCGTCCATCGTCACGAAGCCGAACTCCGCCGAGCTCCAGAGCACGAGCTCCTCGCAGAGGCGCGAGAGGTGCGCCATCACCACGCTGGACGCGTAGATGAGGTCGAGCGCGAAATCGCGGTCGGAGACCGCGTCGAGCGAGTTCGGGATGACGCGCGCGAGGCCGAGCGTCCCGGCCGTCATCTGGCGATCGATGGGATACGTGGTGCCGGCGAGCGCGGCCGCCCCGAGCGGGCTCGCATTCGCCGCCGCCTCGGCCGCCTTCGCACGCGTGAGGTCGCGCGAGAACATCCAGAAGTAGGCCATGAGATGGTGCGCGAGGAGCACGGGCTGGGCCGGCTGGAGGTGCGTGTAGCCGGGCAGGATGACGTCACGCTCCGTCCTCGCGCGCTCGAGCAACGCGGCCATGAGGGCCTTGAGCTCACGCGCAAGCGCAGACGCCGCCTCCTTCGCGAAGAGTCGCGTGTCGAGCGCCACCTGGTCGTTCCTGGAGCGCGCGGTGTGGAGCCTGCCGCCCGCGGGGCCGATGAGCTCCGTGAGCCGACGCTCGATCGCCATGTGGATGTCCTCGTCCACCGTCGAATCGAAGGCGAACTCCCCCGAGGCGATCTCCCGCCCCACCGCGTCGAGACCCGCGCACATGGCCTTCGCATCCTCGGCGGAGATGATGCCCTTGGCGGCGAGCATCGTCGCATGGGCCTTCGAGCCGGCGATGTCGAACGGCCAGAGGCGTTTGTCCACCTCGAGCGACGCGCCGAAACGCGCGAGATCGCCCGTGGGCGCCTCGCTGAATCGACCGCCCCAGAGAGGCGCTGCGCCCGCCGCGTGCTCAGGCACGGAACACCTGCACGCCCACCTCGGCGCCACTCGGCTCGCCCTCGGCCACAAGCGGCACGCTCACCTCGTAGCTGCCCTCGGACACCTTGGCGTTGCCCACCTTCTTCGCCCAGACGGCGTTCGGCAGGCCGTAGAGGTCCATGAAGCCCTTCGCCGCGCTGCGGTCGTAGATATCGCCCTCGTCATAGGTGGCGAGGCCGAAGTCGTAGATGGAACTCGGGCTCTTGAGGCCATCCACGATGCAGTTGCCCTTGAAGAACTTCAGGCGCACGTCGCCCGTCACGGTCTTTTGCGTGGAGGCCATGAAGGCGTCCATCGCGTTCTTGAGCGGCGAGTACCATAGGCCCCCGTAGACCGCCTTCGACCACTGGTGTTCGAGCTCGAGCTTGGTGGCGAGGAGGTCGCCGGGCAGGCAGAGCGATTCGAGCGCCTTGTGCGCGTTGACGAGCGCGAGCGCCGCGGGCTGCTCGTAGCACTCGCGCGACTTCAGACCCACCACGCGGTCCTCGATCATGTCGATGCGGCCGTAGCCGTGCTCGCCGGCGAGCTTGTTCAGGGCCTGGATGAGTTCGAGCATGCCGAGCGGCGTGCCGTCGAGCGCGACGGGCTTGCCCTCCTCGAAGCTCACGACCACCTCCGCCGGCTCATTGGGGGTGTCCTCGATCTCCTTCGTCATCACCCAGCAGCCGAGCGGCGGCTTGTTCCAAGGATCCTCGAGCTCGCCGCACTCGATCGCGCGACCCCACACGTTCTCATCCACCGAGTAGGGCGATTCCTTCGTGACCTCGATCTTGAGGCCGAGCTCGTCGAGGAACTCGATCTCGGAGGTGCGGGTGAGGAGATCCCACTCGCGCACGGGGCCGAGGATCTCGAGCTCGGGGTCGAGCGCCTTGCACTCGAGTTCGAAACGCACCTGGTCGTTGCCCTTGCCGGTGCAGCCGTGCGCGATGGCCACGGCGCCCTCGGCATGGGCGACCGCCACGAGATGGCGGCAGATGATGGGGCGGGAGAGGGCCGAGAGCAGCGGGTAGCGGTTCTCGTACATGCCGTTCGCCTTGATGGCGCAGGTGCACACCTCCTCGGCGTACTCCTCCTTCATGTCGATGGCGTAGGCGCTCACGGCACCGAGGTTCAAGGCGCGCTCGCAAAGTTGTGCGAAGTCCTTGTCCTCGGGCTGGCCCACGTCGGCGATGGCGGCGACCACGTCGTATCCCTGCTCGACGAGCCAGACGATGAGGCAGGAGGTGTCGAGGCCGCCGGAATACGCGAGGACGACCTTGCCCTTCCTGTCGACGGGGACGTGGGTCTCATGGCCAGCTCCGGCGGCTTTCGCCGTATCGCTCTGGCCGAAGCCGTCGGAGCTGGCAAGGACGCTGCCGAGGCTCTGCTTGGAGGTGTGCGACATGTGGGGCTCCTTCTCGATGGGGTGTGATGATGGAGGACGGGGGAACGGGGGCGGCGTAGAAGCCGCATGGAAAGCCGATCAGGATGCTCGTCGGAGCTTCTCGAGGTGCGAGGCGAGGGAGATGCCCTCCTCGTCGTCCGCGGTGACGATGAGGATCGTATCGTCGCCCGCGATGGTGCCCATCACCTCGGAGAGCCCCGCGCCGTCGAGGGCGGCGGTGATGGCGTTCGCCGTGCCGGGGTTCGCCTTCACGAGCACGAGGTTCTTCACCGCGATCACGGAGAGCGCGAGGTCGGCCATCATGCGCTGGAGGCGAAGGTCGCCCGCGAGCATGTAGTGGCCGTCGGGGAGCTTCGAGAGCCCGATCTCGGCGATATCGCGCGACACCGTGGCCTGCGTGCACTCGAAACCCGCGGCCTTCAGCTCGGCCACGAGCGATTGCTGGGTGCGAACGGGCTTTTCGCGCACGATCTCGCGTATCATCTGGCGACGGGCGTCGCGGCTTCGGTTCAAAGCTGTTCCTTATCGCGTATAAGATATGCCCAATCCACTAATTTTAACGCATGAATTCAGCGGACTTTGCATGTTTCTTGCATGAGCAGAGCAACTTTACCCGCTGGGCTTCGTGCTGTCAAAGGTCGCGCGCGCCTTGATTTGCGCGACATGCCCGCGCAAGGCTCGCCCAGAGCGTACGGGGGTTGGCTATCATGGCAGCGTAGGCATTGAATGACCCGTGGGGAGGCACCATGCCGCAGAGGTCTTCACGCTCGGGTGATCGCGCGCGTCGCACATCGTCTCGCCAGACGATCTCCTCGGATTACGGGCGCGGCGAATCTCGCTACGAAAGTGGTTCGCGCAGCCGCTCCCGGCGCAACGTGGGTACCGTCGGCTCCGACGATCGCCTGCGACGAGCTCGTGGTGCGCAGCTTTCCGACCAGCGGTTCCGCGGCCAGGATGCCTACGGGCGCAACGCCTCCCGCTCGGGTTCCCGTGGCAGTTCGCGCGGCCGCTCCTCACGCAACCTCGACGTGTCGCAAAAGGGCGGCTATCCCCTGCGCAACCGCCCGATCAACTTCACGAAGAGCCGCTCGAACCACGACACCACCTTCATGGTGGTCGTGGGCATCATCATCGCCCTCCTCGTGATCCTCGTGATCACCCTCATCAGCTGCGCGGCGAGCTGCGGCCAGGACACGAACGATCCCACCTCGAACATCTCGCAGAGCCTCGAGGGGGATCTCCGCACGCAGGTGGAGCAGGTGGTCACCTCCGACTTCCAGAGCACCTTCGTGGCCGAGCACGCCGACCAATACCCCGTCGAGCTCATCCAGCTCATGGTGAACGAGCCGGCCTCCACCTCGTTCGTCTACAACTACCCCACCGCGGCCCACGGCGCCTCGTCCTATGACGAATCCGTCTCGCGCGGCACCGCTCCCTTGCTCTACACCTGGGATCCTCGCTGGGGCTACACGGACTACGCCGGCTCGCTCCTCGCCGTCACGGGCTCCGGTCCCACCGCGCTCGCGATGGCGCGCATGGGCCTCCTCGGCCAGACCGACCAGACGCCCGCCACGCTCGCGAGCTTCATCACGCAGATGGGCGGCGCCACCGGCGAGACCCACATGGACGCGAACGTCATCATCGGCGCCGTGCCCGGCGGCACCGTCACGCACGTCGACGAGGACGGCGACGGCTACGACGACAACACCGGGGACTACATCGAGAACACTGGTGATGCCACCCAGGCGCCCACACAGGGTTCCTTCGCCTCCACCATCGGCCTCAACGCCACCGCCATCACCGCAGAGCCCGGTATCGCCATCACGGACACGATGATGGGCGCGCTCGGCCAGGGCGCGAACATCCTCATCCAAACCTCGGGTGGCGCCTTCGGCACCACGCCCCACTGGGTGGTGATCGTCGCGCAGAACTCCGACGGCTCCGTGGCGGTCTACGACCCCACCTCCACATCGAACAGCCTGCACTCGTGGGATCCCTCCACGGTGGTAAACGACGCCTCGACGATCATCTCGCTCACCGCGCCCGCGGGCACGGGCGACCAACCCGTCCACGTCGACGAGGACGGCGACGGCTACGACGATACAACCGGCGAGTACCTGGACAACTAGCTCGACGCTGCGGCACCCCCCAAAGATTTTCGCCGCGTAGCCGCTTTTTCGGTGCAGACATTGCACCGAAAAAGCGGCTACGCGGCGTAATGGCGAGGGAGACGAAGGCTACTTACGAGAGGACGTCTTCCTTCGCGGCGATCGCGAGCTTGTCGATGATCGCCTCGGCCTCCTCGCGGGTCTTCTCGGTGGCGAAGAGGTAGGCCTTGATCTTGGGCTCGGTGCCGGACGGGCGCACGATGAACTTGTGGCCGCCCTCGAGGTTGAACTCGAGCACGTTGGCCGCGGGCAGCACCTGCGGCTTCGTATCGCCGAGGCCGCAGGTGATGGGCATGGGGGCGCCGGTGTCGTAGTCGGTGAAGCCCACGACCTTGTAGCCGGCGATCT
>CANPVI010000055.1 GCA_947581665.1 uncultured Atopobiaceae bacterium
CAAAGCGCCTCCTCCACGCTGCATGGGCAGCTCAGCCCGACGGTCGTGTGAGTCGCGTGCGAACGAAGCGGAGCGTCCATGGCCTACTCGTCCCCGAAGAAGCTCGGTCTTGGCATTTCGGTCTACCCCGAGCATTGCTCCCAGGAGGAAACCCTCGCCTACATCGACGCGGCGGGAAAGCGCGGCTACACGCGCGTGTTCAGCTGCCTGCTCTCCGTGAAGGGCGATCGCGGGCAGATCGTCGAGGAGTTCAAGCCCGTGGCCGAGCGCATCCACGCGAACGGCATGCAGCTCGTGCTCGACGTGTGGCCCGCGGTGCTCGATCGCCTCGGCGTAAGCCCCGAGGACCTCTCGTTCTTCCACGACCTCGGCGCCGACGGCCTGCGCCTCGACGCGCCCTACGCCGATCGCACCATCGCCGAGATGACGCACAACCCATTCGGCCTCGTGGTGGAGGTCAACGCCTCCATGCGAGACGCCATCCTCGAATCGGCGCTTCTCTCCGGTGCGGATTCCGCGCACCTTTGGGCCTGCCACAACTTCTATCCCCAGCGCTACAGCGGCCTCTCCTATGAGTTCTGGGAGGAGACCAGCATCCAGGCCATGGACCAGAACATCCGCGTGGCGAGCTTCGTGGGCTGCGAGAACCACGACGCCATGGGCCCGTGGGGCAACGGCACCGGCCTACCCACGCTCGAGATGCATCGCGACCTCGCACCCGGCCTCGCCGCGCGCCACCTCGCGGCCACCGGCCTCGTGGACGACATCCTCATCTCGAACGCCTTCGCCACCGAAGAGGAACTCGACGACCTCGCGGCCATCGACCCCCTGCGCATCGACATGAAGATCGACCTCGAGGACGCGGACACCGACGTCGAGCGCGAGATCATCTTCAACTTCCCGCATGTGGTGCGCGGCGATCTCTCGCCCTACATCCTTCGCAGCTCGATGGCGCGCGTGAAGTACCACGACACGCCCATCCCGCCCCACGACACGCGCGATGCCGTGCGCGGCGACATCGTCGTCGTGAACGACAACGATCCGCGCTACAAAGGCGAGCTCCAAGTGGTCCTTCGTGACATGAAGAACCTCGGGCTCCACAACATCGTCGGCCACGTCCCAGAGGAGGAGCAAATCCTCATCGACTACCTCGATTCGTGGCAACGCTTTGGATTCATCGGCTAGGGAGCGCCGGAGGAACGCTTCCTAGGGAGAGGGGGCTCATCGGAGCCCAGAGGGGCCCGAAAGGGCCAGAAGCACGACCAGCGCGGGAGAGGGCTCGCGCACAAAGAGAGACGCGCGGGGAAGGGCCCGCGCACGACCAGCACAAGGAGGTTTGGCATGGCTGAAGAGTCCGGCTTCTACGCTTGGATGGAAAACAAATTCATGCCAGTCGCCATGAGGATCGCCAACGTGCGACTCCTCGTGGCAATCCGCGACGCGTTCGTGTCGATCCTGCCCATCACCATGATCGGTTCGTTCGCGACGCTTCTGAACGTGTTCTTCCGCGACCTGCCGAACGTGTGGTTCGGCGAGGGCAACGCCTTCACCGCAGCGTGCTCCGAGCTCATCAACATCGACGGCCTCGCCTACAACGGCTCGCTCTCGGTGCTGTCGCTCGTCTTCGCCTTCGCACTCGGCTACCACATGACCCGTACCTACGAGAAGGATGGCGACGTGAACCCGTTCGCGGGCGGCGTCATCACCTTCGCAGCCGTGGTGTGCACCATGAACTTCTCGGCGAGCTTCGACTACACGCTGCCGAACGTGACCGCCGACGCAGTTCCCACGCTCACCCAGGCCGGCCTCGAGGTCGTGGAGGGCGAAGGCATCGTGACCCTGCCCGTCACCGGCGGAGGCCTCATCTCCACCAGCCTCACGGGCTCCACGGGCCTCTTCGCGGCGCTCATCTTCGGGCTCCTCGCCTCGTGGATCTACGTGAAGATCACCCTCGCCAAGCTCACGATCAAGCTCCCCGAGGGCGTGCCACCCATGGTCTCCAAGGCCTTCGCCGCCATCATCCCGGGCGTCGTGGCCGTCTACATCTGCGCCATCATCACGCAACTCTGCGTCATCTGGACGGGGCAGTATCCGGGTCCGCTCATCTCCACGCTCATCCAGCAACCGCTCCTCGGTTTCTCCCAGAACGCGTTCGCCATCATCCTCGTGAACTTCCTCATCCAGTTCTTCTGGTTCTTCGGCATCCACGGCTCGAACGTGCTCGCGCCCGTCACCAACGGCGTCTATCTCCCCGCCCTCATGGAGAACATGAACGCCTACAACAGCGGCACTGCGCCGATGGACCTTCCCTACAAGTGGGTGAGCTCCTCGTATGAGGTCTACACGTGGATCGGCGGCGCCGGCATCACGCTCGGCCTCATCATCGCCGTGCTCATCTACTCCAAGCGCGAGGACTACCGCGTGATCTCCGGCCTCGCGCTTCCCATGGGCATCTTCAACATCAACGAGCCGATCATCTTCGGCATCCCCATCGTGCTGAACCCGCTCTACTTCATCCCGTGGATGATCATCCCGCCGATCTGCACCATCCTCCCGCTCATCCTCACCTTCGCGGGCGTCATCCCGCCGGTCTTCCTGCAGGTGCCGTGGATCATGCCCGCCGGCATCGGCGCCTTCCTCGCGACGGGCGGCAACCTGCTCGCGGGCCTCGTGTCGCTCTTGAGCGTGGTGATCTCGTTCCTCATATGGATCCCGTTCATCCGGCTTGCGAATAAGGAGGTCTCGGTCGAGATCGAGCAGGACGAGGAGTTTAACCAGTCGGTGGGCGATGAGCTCTAGGCGCTCCTCCGCGCCTTGCGCTTTCGCTAAGATCTCGACGTAGCTCAAGCAGCCGCCCTCCTTTTCGGGAGGGCGGCTTGTGTGAAGGGGGACAGCGTGCCCAGGAGCTCATGGTCTGCGTTCTTCCTGGTGATCGGCCTGCTCTTCGTGATGGCCGCCGGCTTCGTGAACGGCCCGAACACCATCAGCTGGCCCATGCTCATCGGCGGGCTCGTCATCGCCGGCGCGGCGCTCATCTACATGGTGCAAAAGCGCAAGTACTGAGCCCGCAGCTCGCAGGTTGCATCCGGGAGGTTCGCCATGAAGGTAGAAGCGCATCTTGAGGTGAGCGCGGAGGAGTTCTTCGAGCGCCTGCTCGCGAGCGTGTGCTACGACATCGAGAAATCCACGGGCAAGCACAAGAACCCCGCGCTGCTGAAGAAGGGCTTTTCCTACCGTAAGCCCATCCACACGAAGCTCGGCCACGAGCGCGACACGAAGGTGAAGATCACGCGGCTCGAGCGCCCGGTGGCCTACACCTGCAGCTTCGAATCCATGGGCGACACGAACACCGTCTCCTACGACCTCACGCCCGCCGCGGACGGAGGCGGCATCGACGTCGTCTACGAGGAGGACTTCGGCTCCGAGAAGAAGTCGCGCGACGTGAACGGCAAGATCGTCGGCAAGCTCTACGAGCGCTCCGCCAAAAAGAGGATGAAAAATCAACTCAAGGCAATGGAGCGCTATATTCAGAGCGAACGCCACCTTCCAGGCGGCGAGGAGCCGTCTGAGGAGGAGTAGTGGCGGACACATCTGCGCACACCGCGCGGCTCGCCATAGAGGGCATGAGCTGCGCGTCCTGTTCCTCCATCATCGAGCGCATGGTGGGGCGCATGCCCGGCGTGGACGAGATGCGCGTGAACCTCGCGGCGAACACCGGCGAGGTCGTCTTCGATCCCTCGAGCGTCTCCATCGACGCGATCCTCTCGCAGATCCGCGACCTCGGGTTCGTGGGGTCGGTGATCCCCGAAAAGGGGCGCGCGGCCTTCGACGAGGAGCGTCGCGCGAAGGAGGCCGCCACCGAGCGCAAGGACCTCCAGACCTTCGTGCTCGCCCTCGTGCTCACCATCATCGTCGTCACGATCTCCATGACGCCTGCGGGCATGGCGGTGGGCGGCATCGCGGCGAACGTGTTCCTCGGCGCGGGCGACCACCATGCGGCCATGTTCGCGATGAACCTCATCTGCCTCATCCTCACCATCCCGGTGCAGTTCTATTGCGGCGCGCGCTACTACAAGGGCATGATCGGCGCCGCCCGTGCCCACGCGGCCAACATGGACACGCTCGTGGCGCTCGGCACGACGGTGGCGTTTTGCTATTCCGTCTACCTCACCTTCGCCCCCACGCAGATGGGGCGCATGGCGCCGTTCGAGACGTCGTGCATGCTCATCACCTTCGTGATGCTCGGCAAGATGCTCGAGCACCGCGCGAAGGGGCGCGCCGGGCGCGCGGTGGAGGAGCTCATGAACCTCGCGCCGCGCGAGGCGCACGTGCGCCGCGGGGGCGCCGAGCTCGACATCCCCACGGACGAGCTCGTGGTGGGCGATGTGGTGCTCGTGAGGCCCGGCGAGCGCGTCCCGGCTGACGGGCGCGTGGTGGCGGGGCTCTCCTCGGTGGACGAATCCATGCTCACGGGCGAGCCGATGTACCAGGAGAAGGCGCCGGGGGCGAGCGTCACCGGCGGCACCATGAACGGCACCGGCTCCTTCGAGTTCACGGTGGAGGCGGCGGGCGCCGAGACCACGCTCTCGCGCATCGTGGCGATGGTGGAGGCGGCGCAGGGTTCGAAGCCGCCCATCCAGCGCCTCGCCGACAAGATCTCCGCCGTCTTCGTGCCCACGGTGCTCGGCATCGCGCTCGCCACCTTCGTCGGCTGGCTCATCGTCGGCGCCGTGAACGGCACCGAGCAGGGAGCGGCCTTCGAGGCGGCGCTCATGGCGGGGGTGAGCGTGATCGTGGTCGCGTGCCCCTGCGCGCTCGGCCTCGCCACCCCCACGGCCATCATGGTGGGCACGGGCAGGGGTGCTGAGCTCGGCATTCTCGTGAAGGATGGCGACGCGCTCGAGGCGGCGGCCTCGCTCGACCACGCCGTCTTCGACAAGACCGGCACCATCACGCGCGGCATGCCGGAGCTCTCGGCGGTGAGGCTCGAAGGCGAGGAGGGCGCGCGCGAGTCCTCCGTGGCGAGCTTCCTTGAAGCAGCACTCTCGGAGGGCCAGCGTCGCGCGCTCTCGATCGCGGCCGCGCTCGAGAAGGGCTCCGAGCATCCGCTCGCTCGCGCGATCCTCGTGGCCGCGGCGGAGAAGGACGTGGAGGCCGCGGGCCCCGTCGAGGGCTTCGAGGCCATCCCGGGCTTCGGGGTGGCGGCGCAGGTGGCGGGGGAGCGCTGGGCCTTCGGCAACGCGCGCCTCGTGGAACGCGAGAGCGGCGGGGAGCTTCCCGCGTGGGCCGCCGATGCGGGCGTGGCGGGCGTCACCGAGACCTACCTCGTGGGCGAGCATGAGGGCGTGCTCGCGGTCTTCTCCGTGGCCGACAGCCCGAAGGAGACCTCCGCCGAGGGCATCTCGGACCTCGCGCGCCTCGGCGTGGAGGCGATGCTCCTCACGGGCGACGCGCGTGGGGCGGCGAACGCCATCGCGAGCGAGGTGGGGATCGAACCCGACGACGTGATCGCCGAGGTCCTGCCCGGCGACAAGGCGAGCGTCATCGCCGACCTCGTGAAGGGCGGCAAGAAGGTGGCCATGGTGGGCGACGGCATCAACGACACGCCGGCGCTCGCGGAGGCGAGCGTCTCCATGGCGATGGGCGCGGGCTCCGATGCCGCGCTCGAGGTGGGGCAGATCGTCCTCATGCACGATGACGTGCGCGACGTGGCGCGCGCCATCCGCCTCTCGCGCGCCACCTTGAGGAAGATCCACCAGAACTTCTTCTGGGCGCTCGCCTACAACTGCTGCCTCATCCCGCTCGCGATCGTGGGCATCCTCGCCCCCGAGGTCTCCGGCGCCTGCATGGCCCTCTCCTCCGTGAGCGTGGTCTCGAACTCCCTCCTCCTTCGCCGCAGCAAGCTCTAGCCGCAAGACAATGGGGACGGACCTTTAGCCGCAAGACATTGGGGACGGACCTTTTGTCTTGCGCGCAACGCATCTACCTGCGAAAACATTGCAAGACATTGGGGACGGAGCTTTTGTCTTGGAGAAGCCGCAGGTAGGAGAGCTGCCGCAAGACGAAAGGTCCGTCCCCACTGTCTTGCGTCGTCCCCACTGTCTTGCGTCCCGCACCGCAGGTAGGAGAGCTGCCGCAAGACGAAAGGTCCGTCCCCACTGTCTCGTCCCCACTGTCTTGCGAAGGCGATGGGGTAGGCTCTTGTCCGTAGACGCGGGCAAGGGAGGCCAGGGATGGCGAAGCAGCTGAGCATCTTCGATGACGACGAGCTTTCCGGGGCGGAAGCGCCCGAGCTCGCGAGCGAGGTTTCGCCTGCGGCGCGCGTCGTCGAGCTGAACAACCTGCTGCATCGCTACGCCCACGACTACTACGACCTCGACGCGCCCACGGTCTCCGACGCGGAATTCGACCGCCTCGTGCGCGAGCTCCGCGATCTCGAGGCGGCGCATCCCGAGCTCGTGACCCCCGCCTCCTACACGCAGCACGTGGGCGGTTCGGTGTCGGAGCAGTTCGCGCCCGTGCGCCACGCGCGCCGCATGTTCTCCATCGACGACGCCATGGGGCTCGCCGAGCTCGACGAGTGGCTCGAGCGCACCGACCGCGAGCTCGGCGCATCGGCCGAAAACCCCGTGGCCTACACGTGCGAGCTCAAGATCGACGGCCTCGGCGTGGCCATCACCTACGAGAACGGCTCCTTCGTGCGCGCCGCCACGCGCGGCGACGGCGCGGTGGGGGAGGACGTGACGGCGAACGTGCGCACCGTGCGCGACGTGCCCTTCGCCCTCCACACGGCGCCGCTCGACGCCATGCCCCGCGGACGCGCCACCTCGCTCGAGGTGCGCGGCGAGGTCTACATGCCGAAGGCCTCGTTCGTGCACCTGAACGCCGAGCGCGACCGCCTCGGCGAGAGCGTCTTCGCCAATCCGCGCAACGCCGCCGCGGGCTCGCTTCGCCAAAAGAACCCGAAGGTGACGGCTGGGCGCGACCTCGAGACCTTCATCTACGCCGTGGCCGAACCCGAGCTCGTGCCCGTCTCCTCGCAGCACGAGTTCCTCGCCTGGCTCGCCGACCTCGGGCTTTCCGTGAACCGCAACTATCGCGTGTGCACGAGCGCGAAGGAGGTGCACGCCTTCTGCGAGCGCGCGCAGCTGCGGCGTGGCGAGCTCGAGTACGACATCGACGGAGTCGTGGTGAAGGTGGACGACTTCGCGCGCCAGGCGGAGCTCGGCTTCACCGCGCGCGCCCCACGCTGGGCGATCGCCTTCAAGTTCCCGCCGGAGGAGCGCGAGAGCGTGCTCCGCGACATCCGCATCCAGGTGGGGCGCACCGGCGTGCTCACCCCCGTGGCAGACTTCGACCCGGTGCTCGTCGCCGGCTCCACGATCGCCCATGCCACGCTCCACAACCTCGACGAGATCCGCAAGAAGGACGTGCGGGTGGGCGATACGATCGTCGTCCACAAGGCGGGCGACGTGATCCCCGAGGTGGTGGGCCCCGTGCTCGCGAAGCGGCCCGTGGACGCCATGCCGTTCGAGATGCCGAGCACCTGCCCCTCCTGCGGAAGCCCCGTCGTGCACGAGCTCGGCGAGGTGGCCTACCGCTGCATCTCCATCGACTGCCCGGCGCAGACCGCCGAGCGCCTCGAGCACTGGGTGAGCCGCAAGGCGATGGACGTGGACGGCATGGGCAAGGAGCTCATCGGCCGGCTCATCCGCTACGGCCTCGTGCGCGACGTGGCGGACCTCTACGCCCTCACGCAGGAGCAGCTGGAGACGCTCCCCACTGATCGCACGTACGCCTCAAACGGGAAAGGCCACGAGAAGGGAGACCCCGTGCCCACGGGGAGGAAGACCGCGGAGAAGCTGGTCGCTCAGCTCGAGGCCTCGAAGGGTCGTCCGCTCGCGCGCCTCCTCTTCGGCCTCGGCATCCGGCACGTGGGCGCCTCCGTGGCCGAATCGCTCGCGAGCGCCTTCGGGAGCATCGACGCGCTGAAGGGTGCCACCGAAGAGCAGATGTGCGAGGTGGATGGCGTGGGCGCCGTCATGGCCGCCGGCATCGCCGAGTTCTTCCGCACCCCGCAGAACCTCGAGGTCATCGAGCGCCTCCGCGAGGCGGGGGTCTCCATGGCCGACGCCGCGGCGCCCGCGGGGGAGGAGCGGCCGCAATTCCTCTCAGGCCTCACGTTCGTGCTCACGGGCACGCTCGAGGGCATGACGCGCGACGAGGCGGGCGCGGCGCTCAAGGCGCTCGGCGCCAAGGTCTCGGGCTCGGTCTCGAAGAAGACGAGCTACGTGGTGGCGGGCCCCGGCGCGGGCTCGAAGCTCGCGAAGGCGCAATCCCTGGGCATCCCCGTGCTCGACCAGGCCCAGCTCGAATCCATCCTCGCCACCGGCGAGCTCCCCGAATAATTCGGCCGAAGGCCCCTCAAACGGGGGCCTTCGCGGGGTTTTCTGGTGCGCCCGCTGGGACTCGAACCCAGAACCGGCGGATTAGAAGTCCGATACTCTCTCCAATTGAGCTAC
>CANPVI010000056.1 GCA_947581665.1 uncultured Atopobiaceae bacterium
GGCCATCGTCGACGTGGACAACATGATGAGCCAGCCCAAGGGCCTCACGGCCGCCTCCGGCCTCGACGTCCTCACGCACGCGCTCGAGGCCTACGTTTCCATCATGGCCACGGACTTCTCCGACCCCTCGGCGCTGCAGGCCATGAAGCTCGTCTTCGAGAACCTGCCCTCCGCCTACGACAACGGCGCGGCCGACCCCGAGGCGCGCGAGCGCATGGCGAATGCGAGCTGCCTCGCCGGCATCGCCTTCTCGAACGCCTTCCTCGGCGTGAACCACTCCATGGCCCACAAGCTCGGCGCCTTCCACCACATTCCGCATGGCGTGGCGAACGCCGTCATCCTCACGCGCGTGATGCGCTACAACTCGGCCTCCGTGCCCACGAAGATGGGGACGTTCTCGCAGTACGCCTATCCGCACGCCAAGGAGCGCTACGTGGAGGCCGCGCGCTTCTGTGGCGTCACCGGCGCCGATGACGACGAGGTCTTCGAGAACTTCCTCGCCAAGATCAACGACCTCGTCACGCACTGCGGCGTACCCCTCACCATCGCCGAGCTCGGGGTAAAGGAGGACGATTTCCTCGGCACGCTCGACGAGATGGTGGAGCAGGCCTTCAACGACCAGTGCACCGCCGCGAATCCGCGCTACCCGCTCATGGGCGAGCTCAAGGAGCTCTACCTCGACGCCTTCTACGGGCGCCCCGCCTCGAGCTACGAGGCGTAAGTCCCGCCCACGTCCCATGCCACGCCCGTTTACGAAGGAGTACCCCATGGCTTCCAAGCAGGAGATCGTCAAGCGCCAGAACAAGGTCGTCTATCGCGAGGGCGATGAGATGATCAAGGTCTTCAACGAGAACAAGCCCGTCTCCGACATCTTCAACGAGGCGCTGAACCTCGCGCGCGTCGCGGAAGCCGGCATCAACTCGCCGAAACCCGTCTGGGTGAAGCGGGTGGACGGCGACTGGGCCTTCGCCACCACGCGCATCGCCGGCAAGGCCCTCGACGACCTCATGGCCGAGCATCCCGAGAAGCTCGACAAGTACCTCAAGCTCTTCGTGGACTTCCAGGTGCGCATCCACAGCTATCGCGCGCCGCTGCTCCAGCGCCAGAAGGACAAGTACACGCGCATGATCAAGAGCCTCACCGACATCCTCGACGCCACCACGCGCTACGAGCTCGAGATGCGCCTCGACGGCATGCCGAACGAGGTGGAGGTCTGCCATGGCGACTTCAACCCCTCGAACGTGATCGTGGGCGATGACGGCGAGCTCTACGCCTGCGACTGGGCGCACGCCACGCAGGGCTCGGGCGCGGCCGACGCGGCGATGAGCTATCTCCTCTTCGAGCTCGAGGATCACACGACGGCCGAGAAGTACCTCGACCTCTATTGCAAGAAGAGCGACACGCCGAAGCAGATCGTGCGCAACTGGCTCTCGATCGTGGCGGCGAGCGAGCTCTCGCGCCACCGCGAGGACAACCGCGAGTTCCTCCTCAGCTGGATCGACATCGCCGACTACCAGTAAGCAGTACCTTTTCTCTGCGTAGCCACCGACTTTTCCGCCGCGTAACCACTTTTTCGGTGCGGTATCGCACCGAAAAAGTGGTTACGCGGCGTGCTTCACCCTATTCCCGCACGTAGGTGAGGTACTCGAAGGGGGTGCCATCGGGGGTGGTGCCGCCCGGCTCGCGTTCGGAGAGCGTCCAGCCGTCGATGGCGTCGAGATCGGGGAACCACGTGTCCGCGTCCGGGCGCCTCACGTGGTGGAGGGTGACGAGGCACTCGTCCACCCAGGGCAGAAGCGAGCGGTAGACCGTCTCGCCGCCGATCACGAAGACCTCGTCTTCCTCGCTCGCCACGAGCGCCTTCGCCTCCTTCAGGCCGCGAGCGGTGCGATAGCCCTCTCCTTGCGCGTCGCCGCTTCGTGTGAGCACGATGTTCGCGCGGTTCGGCAGCGGACGCCCCCCGGGGAGGCTCTCGAGCGTGCGCCGCCCCATGATCACGGTATGGCCGGTGGTGAGCCGCTTGAAGCGCTTGAGGTCGCAAGGATTGCGCACGAGCATGTCGCCATCCTTGCCGATGGCCCAGTCCTCGGTGACGGCGACGATGAGCCGATATTTCGGGCGATGATCCATCGATGTCCTCGGGAAGCGGGGGAGGGGGTGAACCCGCGCTAGATGGCCACGGGGATGTGCCTCACCTGAGGGCCGGTGTGGTAGTCCTCGACGATGAGGTCGTCGGTGGTGAAGTCGTAGAAGTTGCGCACCTCGGGGTTCAGGCGCACCTTCGGCGCGGGATAGCGTGGGCGGCCGATGAGCTCACGCACGATCTCCACGTGGCGGTCGTAGATGTGCGCGTCGGCGATCACGTGCAAGAGCACGCCGGGCACCATGCCCGAGACCTGCGCCACCATCATGAGCAAAAGCGCGTACTGGGCGACGTTCCAGTTGTTGGCGGTGAGGACGTCGTTCGAGCGCTGGTTGAGCACCATGTTGAGTACGAGCGGCCCCGGCGTGCCGTCTTCGCCTCGCGGCTGCGTGACGTTGTAGGTCACGCCGTAGGCGCAGGGGTAAAGCTCCATTTCGGAGAGGTCGGCGAAGGTGTAGGTGCTCGTCATGATGCGCCGCGAAAACGGCGTGTGGGCGAGGTCGTAGAGCACCTTGTCCATCTGGTCGAAATCCCCCTCGGGATAGTGCGCCACCCGGCCGATCTGGTAGCCATAGGCCTTGCCGATGGTGCCCGCCTCGTCGGTCCACTCGTCCCAGATGTGGCTTGAGAGATCCGCCACGCGGTTCGACTTCTTCTGGTAGATCCAGAGGATCTCGTCCATCGCGCTCTTGAGGGCAGTGCGGCGCAGGGTGATCGCGGGGAATTCCTCGCGGAGGTCGTAGCGCGCGGTGGCGCCGAAGACCTTGATGGTGTAGGCCGGGGTGCCGTCGGCCCAGTGCGGACGCACGAGCTCGCCCTCGGTGGTGGTGCCGTGCTCGAGGATGTCGGTGCAGAGCGCGACGAACGCGTCATCGGCCTTCGACATGGGCTTTGCCTCCTTCGCGGCGAGCGGGGGGTATGTGGACGGACTAGGCGCGCTGCACGGGGCTTGGGCTCGAGGCGCGCGAGTACGAGCCGACGGGGGCGAAGTCCTCGAGGGTCCACTCGTCGTAGCCCCAGTCGTCGTAGCCCCAGTCGTCGTAGTACCAGTCGTCGTAGCCGTAGTCGTGGTAGTCCCACGTGATGCCCGAAGAGGAATCGTCGAAGTACTGCTGGCGAAGCGAGGCGTAGAGGGGGCCTTGGAGCATCCCCGCGATGAAGCTCGTGAGCGAAAACGCGAGAAGCGCGAGGAGCGCCACGATGCCGAGCGAGAGCACCACGGGAAAGGCCCCCGTCTGGTTCTCCCCGTGGTTGGTGGTGGCCGATTCGCTCTCCACCGCAGGCGCGGTGTGGGTGAGACCCTGCTGCTCTTGGTACATGGCATCCTCGATTTCTCATCGCGCCCGAACTGGAGCGCCCGAGCCACACGGCTGCACGGAATTCTACTCGCCCCCGCCACGCGAAAGAGCAGAGACATCCGAGCGGGCTCGGGAGACAAGACAGTGGGGACGGACCTATCGTCTTGGAGACAAGACAGTGAGACAGTGGGGATTGAGACAGTGGGAGACAGTGGGGACGGACCTTTCGTCTTGCGGCAAGCCGTCTACCAGCGCCTTTTCCAAGACAGAAGGTCCGTCCCCACTGTCTTGCGGGCGTTTGCCCAGCTAGGAGCGCTGTGCGCAAGACGAAAGGTCCGTCCCCACTGTCTTGCGGGCGGTAATGGGTATCTACCTGCAGTGTCCGGCTCGCTTGCTCGGCACACGTGCCCGCGTGGAAGGTGGATCCAGATGAGCCTCTTCTTTGCCGTTCCCGCGCCCGAGGGCGTGCGCGACCACCTCAGCGAGTGCATGGCGGATGTGCAGCGCCTCGCCCCCGAGGCCGCGATCGTGCGGCCCGAGAACTGGCACGTGACGCTCGCGTTTCTCGGCAACGACCTCGACAAGGACGAGGGCGCCGTCGCGCGTGCGAGGACCGTGCTCGAGGCGCTCCCCGTGGAGGGCTTCCTCTTCGACGTGCAGGGAATGGGCTACTTCCCCACGCGCCAACCGAACCAGTGCATCGTCTGGGCCCATGTGGAAGATGTGCACGGGCTCCGACGCCTCCACGAGGATCTCCGCGAGCTCCTCAAGCGCGAAGGCTTCGAGTTCGCCCATCAGGCGTTTCGCCCGCACGTGACGCTCGCGCGCAAAGTCGATCGCCTTGCCGCCCAGGAGCTCTCGGAAATCGAATTCCCTGAGTATTCCTATCCCGCGCCCGCGGAGGCCGTGCAGCTCTTGCATGGCGTGAGCGCGCCGGATGGCGGGGTCGTCTACGAGCCCCTCGCCACCAAAGCGCTCACGTAGAGCGGCGCCCCCGAGCAAAATGCGAGCATTTCTGCCATGCTCTTGCGTGTACGGGGCAGGAGGCGATCGTGGCGACCTACATTCTGAGCGATGTGCACGGCCATCGAGCGGCGCTTGAAGCGGTGCTCGAGAAGGTGCAGCCGTCGCCTGACGACACCTTCTACATGCTCGGCGACATGACCGATCGCGGCCCGGACCCCATCGGCTCCATCGAGGTGTGCGCGAGCCTGCCGAACGTGACGATCCTCCTCGGAAACCACGAGGACATGCTGCTCAACTGCGTGGCGCAGAAGGGCATCAGCCTCGAGGACGAGTTCCTCTGGATGCTGAACGGCGGCCACACCACCATGAAGGGCCTCCACAGGCTCTCGAAGAATCAGCGAAACGAGCTCATCGACTGGCTCCGCGCGTTGCCGCGTTACGCGATCGTGAAGATGCCCGAGCGCATCTACGTGCTCGTGCACGCGGGCATCCGCCCCGGCATCGGCCCCGTGCCCGAGGATGGCGTGTGGGACGAGGAGGCGCTTTCCGCGATGCTCGAGGCGCAGACGGACGAGGACCTCACGTGGATCCGCGACGAGTTCTGGGGCCAGCCCACCGGGCTCGTGAACGAGCAGGGCGAGGGCCCGGTGGTGATCGCCGGCCACACCCCGAGCATCTACTGCGTGACGATGGCAAACGGCGCGAGCGGCGTGGCGACCGACGAGTACGGCCTCGGGCAGATGCTCTTCATCGGCGCCTCCGAGGCCACGGGCGGCGTGGCGGACAAGATCTGCATCGACGCCTGCGCGGCCGCCGGGCACGGCCAGGGGCAGGTGGGCATCCTTCGCCTCGACGATTTCGAGACCTTCTACGCGCCGATCGAAAAAGGCGAATAGTGCGCGTCCTCGTCTGCCCCGATTCCTTCAAGGGAACGCTCTCGGCTTCGCGCGCGGCGGAGATCATCGCGCACGCGGCCGAGCGGTCCGCGGAAGACATCGAGGCCATCAGGCTGCCCCTCACCGACGGTGGCGATGGGGCGCTCGAGGCGCTTGCCGCCGACGGCGCGGGATTGGAGATCCTCGAGGCCGAGGTCACGGGCCCGCTTGGCGGCCGAGTGCTCGCGCGATGGGCCAAGGGCGAGGCGGGGATCGCCTTCATCGAGATGGCCGAGGCATCCGGGCTCTCGAAGCTCGAGGGCGCGGCGAATCCGCTCGCCGCCTCCACCTATGGCACGGGCGAGCTCCTCCTCGCGGCCCTCGACGCCGACTGTCGCGAGATCTCGATCGCCCTCGGGGGATCGGCCACCAACGACGGCGGCATGGGCTTCGCCGCAGCGCTCGGCGCGCGGTTCCTCGACGCTGGGGGAGAGGCGCTCGAGCCCTCGGGCGCGGCGCTCGCGCGCGTGGCCGAGGTGGACCTCTCGCGCCTCGATCCTCGCCTCCAGGAGTGCGAGATCACCATCCTCGCGGACGTGGACAATCCGCTCCTCGGCCCCGAGGGCGCGACCTTCACCTTCGGAGCGCAGAAGGGCGCCACGCCGGAGGTGCTCGAGGCGCTCGAGGCGGGCATGGCCACCTACGCCCGCGCGATGGCCGAGGCCACGGGTCGCGCGGTTGCCGATGCCCCCGGTGCGGGCGCCGCGGGCGGCCTCGGCTTTGCGTGCCTCTCGCTCGCGGACTGCACGCCCACCCGCGGCATCGACGGCGTGCTCGACCTCCTCGACTTCGACGGCACCCTTGCCACGGTGGACCTCGTGGCCACGGGGGAAGGCCACGCCGACGCGCAGACCCTCCACGGCAAGGTGGTGGCGGGCGTGCTCGAGCGCTGCCAGGCGGCGAAGGTGCCCTGCGTGGCCATCGTGGGCGCCATGGACGAGGATGCCACGGCCCTTCTCGACGCCGGCCTTGCGGCGATCGTGCCCTGCGTGATCGAGCCGGGTGCCGACGCCGCCCTCGCGAACGCCGCCCGCAACCTCCGCCTCGCCGCCGCCCGCACCTTCTCCCTCATCGCCCTCGGCCGCGCCCTCGTCCTCGACAGATAGTTTGCCCCGGATGGACTGCGGTTCGGACGCGCGGAGACCACGCGCATCCGAGACCTTGCCATCCGGGCCAACATTTTTGTTGCGAACTCGGATACCACGGCCATCTGGAACCTTGCCATCCGGCTCAACATATCTGTGCGAGCTCGGAGGGGAAGTGCCCTGTCCCTCGCCGCTCGGCGTTCTGGAACATTGTTTCAGATAAATGAACTCGTGGGGCGCTACCATGGGATTCGCATGGTTGCGCGCCGGCGATCGTGGGTACGCCGGCACTGTTCTAGGAAGGGGTCTCCATGCATCACGATCACGTCAAGCCGTTCCCCGAGGGCTTCCTCTGGGGCGCTTCCACCTCGGCGTACCAGGTGGAGGGCGCCTGGGACGAGGACGGCAAGGGGATGAGCGTCCAGGACCTCACGGAGCCCCATGACGGCATCACCGACTTCAAGGTGACGAGCGACCACTACCACCACATGGCCGAGGACGTGGAGCTCATGGCCGAGCTCGGCCTCAAGGCGTACCGCTTCTCCATCGCGTGGACGCGCATCATCCCCGAGGGCGTGGGCGACATCAACCGCAAGGGCCTCGAGTTCTACGGCGACCTCATCGACCGCCTCATCGCCGTCGGCATCGAGCCCGTCGTGACGATGTACCACTTCGACCTCCCGCTTGCGCTTCAGAAGCAGGGCGGCTGGTCGAACCGCGCCACGATCGACGCCTTCGTGGACTACTCGCGCGTGATCTTCGACGCCTTCGCGGATCGCGTGAAGTACTGGCTCACCATCAACGAGCAGAACATGATGGTGCTGCACTCCGCGGTGCTCGGCACCGGCGAGGACGTCTCCGAGAAGAGCGCCTACCAGCAGTGCCATCACATGTTCGTGGCGAGCTCCAAGGCGATGAAGCTCCTGCACGAGACGCACCCCGGCTGCAAGATCGGCCCCGCGCCCAACATCATCTCCGTCTATCCCGCGAGCTCGAAGCCCGAAGACGTGGCCGCCGCCAACGAGTGGAGCTGCCTGCGCAATTGGCTCTACTACGACGCCTACGTCTACGGCCGCTACAACCCCATCGTCTGGGCGTACTTCGAGGAGCACGACCTCTGCCCCACGATCGAGCCGGGCGACCTCGAGGCCATGGCCGAAGGGCACCCCGACTACCTCGGCATGAACTACTACGCCACCGAGACCGTGCAGGCGCCGCCCGCAGACATGGAAGTGACGAGCGGCGGCGACCAGCAGCACACGCAGGGCATTCCCGGCATGTACCAGTCCGTGGCGAATCCGAACCTCGGCAAGACGCAGTACGGCTGGACGATCGACCCGGTGGGCATCCGCAACACCCTCTGCGAGACCGCGAGCCGCTACGATCTCCCGATCCTCATCACCGAGAACGGTCTCGGCCAGCACGACACGCTCACCGAGGACGGCAAGGTCCACGACGACTACCGCATCGACTTCCTGCGCAAGCACTATGAGCAGGCGCGCCTCGCCATCAACGACGGCGTGAAGCTCATCGGCTTCTGCCCGTGGAGCTACATCGACCTCGTCTCCACGCATGAGGGCTTCAACAAACGCTATGGCTTCGTGTACGTGGATCGCACCGAAGACGACGTGAAGGAGCTCAAGCGCTACAAGAAGGACTCCTTCGATTGGTATAAGAAGGTCATTGCCACCAACGGCGCCGACCTCGGATAACGCCCCGTCTGTTTGATCGAGCGAGCCCGCTTGCCGCGCACCCTGAAGGGAAACGCGGCAAGCGGGCTCGCGCGCTCTGTTGTTGCCGGAAAGCAGACATCAACGGGCGACCACTGCGATGCGGCGCAGGGGTCTCCATGTAGAATCGCGGCGAGCGCTCTATTTGAGGACAGGATTGCCATGAGTGACGACGTATATACCGTAGATGAAATACGAGAGATGCTGCGGTCACTGTTGAAGCGCTATCACATGGCTTCGGCGAGCCTCTTTGGGTCCTTCGCTCGTGGCGAGGCCGATGCGTCGTCGGACATCGACGTGCTCCTTGTGGGAGAAGATGGCTGTCA
>CANPVI010000057.1 GCA_947581665.1 uncultured Atopobiaceae bacterium
GCAGGCCCATGACCGTGCAGACGAGTGCCATAGCGAACGCAGCCGTCTTCATCCACTTCCTCGTTACCGGCATCCGAACCCTCCTAAAACTCCATCGCCATATCGCCGAGTTGTTCCTCCCCGATAGATGCCCTACCAGAGCCCGTACCAGCAGACGCCGTCGCTCTTCCAGCCTCGGCCGGTAAGGGTGTTCAGTTCGTTGGTATCGGTAGTGTAGGTGTGGGCCGTCACGCCGGAGCCCCATGGATTGTAGAGGCGGTAGAAGGGCTTTCCGCTGGACCCTGCCGTGTGGAACTTCTCTCCTTCGCCAGTCCAGCCGCTAGAGCTGAGCTGCTTGTACTCGTTGAAGCTGGTCGTGTAGAGATGCTCGCCGGTATAGGGGTTGCAGAGGCGATAGACGGGATCGCCACTCCTGGGAACGCTTGCCGTGCTTTCCCACTTCCAGCCATTGCGAAGGAGGGTATCTGCCTCGTTGGTGTCCGTCGTGTAGAGGTGCTCTCCATTGCGGGAGTTGTACATACGGAAGATGTTCTGACCGCTCGCATTGACGGGATCTGCTTCGCTCGGCTTCACTCTATAGAGTCCGGCATCTGCGAGAAATAGTGCAACGCCACCTCTTGCATTCACATCGATGTGAAGGATGTTGTGTCCTTTGATATCAATGTCAATTGCGACGGCTTTTGAGGTCTTCGACATCAAGGGTGAGCTGTATATCTGCTGCCCATCCGCGAGTATATTCACAGTAGAGGTGCCATTATCCCGCTCGCCTTTTTTGACATACAGAATGCCAGTTAAACGTGAGTATTTCCCATCGAGAATGTACTCGAAATCCCTATCGTCATCGCCCCAGCCAAGATGTTCACTGATATAGAGAGCCGATGAGTACGTGTTTCCGTAGTTGTCGGTTAGTTGGCTCGAAGATGCCTGAACCGGCACATCGGCGATGCTCGTGAGGTTTCTGAGCATCACATCCGGGGTGTCTGCCCAGGCGGTGGTTGGCAGGGCGATGACGCAGGCAAATGCCACCGTCAGCATCGCCAGTGCACCGATAAGCTTGCTCGACAAGTGCTTCATGCGGTTCCCTTCCCGATTGCTCGCCCTTGGTCCTCCCGGGCGAGCTGTCGTGTGTTCCCCGCATCGGCATAGAGCAGAACGGGGCCTCCGACCACAGCCAGCACCCCGCTTTTCTTAAGGCAGGGCGCATCAGCCGCAGCCGCCAGCCCGAAAGGCCCTTGAGACACGGATATGAGGCCTCGCGGCAGAGTCCGCCCAAGGCATGGTTCTGGATAAAACTGAGGATGGTCTCGAGGAAGTCCATCCGGTCTGGCAAGGCCATCATACATGCTCGTTGGAAAGCAGCACCCAACGACTTCCATCACCTCGCACTTTCACAAATGCGCAGAATGTCCAGAGTGGTGGAAATCCCCATGACCATCTGTTGGTATGGGTTGAGATAGCGAGAAGAAGCCATCCCCGCACGCAAGTAGTTCGGCTCTTGGGTACGGTTGGGTAGTATACTCAATGTATACTCTGCTCACAGCACGAGAGAGAAGGCGATAGCCCATGGCAACGACCGTGGTTTCGGGACGCATCGACGCCGAGATGGCGGCCACCGTCACCCAGTTCATCGAGAAGACCGGCAACACGTGGAATGGCGTCATCAACCGCCTCTCCCGCTACATTTACGAGCACCAGAGCTATCCCTGGGCCGAGACGAGCGATCGCGAGCGGGATCGCAGGCAGAGGGCGCTCCGGCATGCGAGCACCCTCATGGAGGCGATGCCGCGTGGAACCTTCATCGACACGATGACCGACGATGACCTCCACGAGATCCTCGCGGGGCGCGACGATGCCTAGGGCAAGGGCGCTCCTCGACACCAACGTGCTTCTCGACTGGATGTTCGCGGATCGTCCCCAGCATGCCGAGGCGGTCGAGCTCTTCACGCGAGTTGCGGATTGCCAGCTCGACGCCTTCGTCACGCCCACGTCCCTCGCGACCGTGTTCTACGTGGCTGGCCGTGTGGCGCCGCGTGCCGTGCTCATGGACATGCTCCGCGATATCGCCGATCTCTGCAGCGTGGCTCCCCAAGACGCGGAAGTCGTGGGCGAGGCGCTTCGCGGGGAGGAAGCGGACTTTGAGGACGGCCTCATCCTCTGCGCCGCGAGAGCCGCTGCCTGCGATGTCGTAGTGAGCCGCGTTGAGCGGGCGTTCCGTGGATTCGAGGGCCACAAGGTAGACGAGCGCGGATGCCTCGCGCTCCTCGCATCGCGGTAGGTGAAGGCCGCTAAGATGGCCCCATCGTGGCAACCGGCACGAGACGCGAATGCAAGGAGCTCACATGCCCGCCTACCCCGCCGTGGTCTTCGACATGGACGGCACCATCCTGAACACGCTCGAGGATCTCAAGATCTCGCTCAACCAGGCGCTTGAGGCTGAGGGCTTCCCGCCGCACACGCTCGAGGAAGTGCGCCAGACGGTGGGCAACGGCTATCGCAACCTCATGCGCGACTCCTGCCCGCCTGGCACGAGCGATGAGGTGGTGGAGCAGGTGTTCCAGGCGTTCAGCGAGCATTACGCGGTGCACTACGCCGACCACACGCGCCCCTACGACGGCATCCCCGAGCTCCTCGCCACGCTGAAGGGTGCGGGCCTCAAGCTCGCCGTCGTGTCGAACAAGGGCGATCGCGAGGCCCGCCACCTCGCCGACCTCAACTTCCCCGGCATCTTCGACGCCGTCATCGGGCAGCGCGACGACGTGCCGCGCAAGCCGAACCCGCAGATGGTGGAGATCGTGCTCAGCGAGATGGGCGTAGGCGCGGATGAGGCCGTCTACGTGGGCGATTCCGAGGTGGACATCAAGACCGCCACCGCCGCCGGCCTACCCTTTATCCTCGTGCTGTGGGGCTTCCGCAGCCGCGCGCAGCTCGAGGCCGCGGGTGGCAGGGAGTTCTGCGAGACCGTGGGCGAGCTCGAGGCGCACCTGCTCGGCTAGTCCCGGCATGTTCTGGGCGCGGGCACGCGCATGACCACCACGCACGCGAGGGATCGGGGGTTCGATGTATTGCAGCAAATGTGGCGCTGAGGTTCCAGCTGGCGCGAAGTTCTGCGCGAAGTGCGGCACTCCGGTGCCCGCGCAAAGGTCGTCGGCCCCCACGCAGGGCGGCGCCGCGTCGGCTCCGCGCGCACAGGCCGCGCCCACGCCCACGCCTGCGGTCCCTCCCGCGTCCTCCACGGGAAAGCGCGTCGGCATCATCGCCGGCGCCGCGGCGGTCGTGGTGGCCATAGGCGTCTTCATGTGGTTCACCTTCCTCGCGCCCTACCCCATCGACGAGGCCACCTTCCCCGACGCCGCCGTGCGCACCGTGGTGACGAGCCGGGTGGACACCGACGGCAACGGCGAGGTCTCGCGCGAGGAGGCCGGCAACGTGAGCGAGTTCGTCGTCGATGGCGCGGCGAACCTCGACGGCGTGAACCACTTCCCCAACCTGAAGGCGATCGAGGTGAAGGGAGCGGCCCTCACCTCTGCCGACCTCTCGCCGTACGGCTCGCTCGAGCGCTTCTCGGCCCCTGATTCGGCCCTCGGCGAGCTCGATGTCTCGCACAATCACAACCTCAACTCCCTCGACGTGCCCGACACCACGACGGTCACCGGCATCGACGCCACGACCCTCAAAGAGCTGTGGCTTCCGGTGAAGGTGGAGGAGGGCGGCCTCGACGACGCCGGGCAATTCGACGTCCTGCGCGACTACCAGCTCGAGCGCGATGCCCAGGGAAATCCCCTCAGGCTCGTGGACACCTACCATTCCGACAGCTCCTACACATCGGTGACCACCACGACCTACACCTATGACGACGCCGGACGCATCGTGGAGAGCGTCGAGATAGACGACGATTCCTATTCCGGGTCCTCCAGCGAGAGGAAAGGCTACGGCTACGACGACGCGGGCCGCCTCGCGCAGGTGACGACGTACTACGACTCCGGCCCCTCCACCGCCCAGCTCAACTACGACGACGCCGGCAAGATCGCATCCATCACCAACATCTCGACCTCCGGCAACGAGACCACGATCACCCTCAGCTACGACGAGAACGGCAACCTCATCGGCACGGCGTATGAGGACAATCCCATGATCCAGCACTGGTTCTGGGACGAGAACGGCCAGCTCGCGGGCTTCGCGCAGCCCTACGGCGACGCCTTCACCCTCACGAACCAGATGTTCACCTACGACGAGCAGGGCAATGTGACGTCGGTGGAGCTCACGCCGGGCGTGTTCACCGATCCGCAGTTCGAGAAGTACGGCACCCCGAGCTTCGACTACAAGGTGACCTACGCCTACGACGAGGCGGGGCGGCTCGTCTCGGGCGCCTACGAGAGCGGCCAGGGCTACCTCGACATGGACGAAACCGTCGAGTGCGCCTACGACGAGGCGGGCAGGATCACGCAGGTCACGCAGAACCAGACGACCTATTCCGACTTCTCGGGCACCGTTCACTCCACCTCGGTGACGAAGATGTACTACGGCCGCTCGTTCGCGCCCAAGGACGACACGAGCGCGAAGGACGTCTTCTACCTCGAGCCCACTTACAACGAGTACCTCTTCGACCTCTTCGTGGAGAACCCCGCGCTCGTGCGCTATCCGCAGCTCGACCCCAAGTTCACCGCCGCCCAGTACGCCGTCTACTAGCGCCTCGCCGCTCGCCCGCGCACGCACCGCTCGCCGAGCGGACGCACGAGACCCGCAAGCTCGGACGATGTGGGAAATCGAAATAGCTGTGGAGATGCCGCCCCGCGAAACCTCGCGCGCGGGCGGCTGGCTATCCTGTAGATTGAAGCCGTTCGAGGCGCCCTAAGCGGCGCCGCTGGATTTTGCCCTCGCGAAAGGTGGCAGCTATGGGTGTGCGCGCTGATGAGGTCTTGGAGCTCAAGTTCGATGATCTCGCCGATTACCTCCGCAATAACCATTCGGTCTACATGGAGGTAAACGGCAAGCTCTATTACCTCACCGACGTGAAGAAGCACTACTGGCGCGCACAGGACACCACCAAGCTGAACGAGAAGAACCACTACTGCGACTGCTCCGACATCGTGAACAACGTCGACGAGTTCATCGGCGCCGTGGCCGTGGACGATGGCCCGAGCGTCCGCGAGGTCTTCGACGACGCCACGTTCTACGCGAGCGTGTAACCAAGTAATTTCGACGCAACTACCCACGTGGCCCCCTTTTCGCATCGCGGAGAGGGGGCCACGTGGGTGTTTGCGGCGTAAGCAGGGCTACCACGTGGGTAGTTGCGGCGTAAATGGGGCTAGATGGCCCCCTTGACGGAGCGGTGGCCCTCCATGGTGGCGAGGTAGGCCGCGAGGTTGTCGTTCACGCGCTCGAGCATGGAGTAGAGGAGATCGCGCGCCTTGTCCGGAAGGCCCGCGGCCCCCGCCTCCACGGCGTTCTTGATCCGCTCCCCCAAGCTCCCCGCGAGCTCATTGCCGTGCTTGGTGAGCGAGAGCTTCACGTTGCGATGGTTGGGCGAGGCGGAATCACTCGCGATCACGCCTGATTCCGCGAGGTCCTGCACCGCGCGCGAAATCGTGGCCTTGTCCTCGGCGCAGAGCGTGGCGAGACGGGTCTGCGTGAGCCCCTCGGGGTGGAGGTGCAGGTGGAAGAGGATCATCACATGCACGCCGCGAAGCCCGAGCTCGCGCATCTCGAAGCCCTTGATGCGACGGATGGAGCGGTTGAGCTGGCAGATGAGCGAGACGAAGAGGTCGAAGCGCTCGGAGACGCTCCTCACCTGCTCTGCGCTGGCGGCGTTGCCGCCCACCGCGATGCTCGGTTCCTCTTCGCTCATACGATCGCCGATCCGTCCGCGCTCTCTGCACCATCGTGTGCCACATCCGCGAGCTCGGCGAATTCGGGGCTGAGCTCAGTGTACTTGCCATTTTCCTTGATGAGGTGGTCGATCTCCGCGCGGTAGGGGTTCTCCGTGGCGTCCTTGAAGGGCGAGCGGCGCTGGTAGGCCTTGATCATGCCCTGCGCCTTGCGGATGCCGAGGAGCGTGCCCGGCCCCGCCACGCACCCGCCAGGGCAGGCCATGCCCTCGAGGAGGTAGCCGTGGTAGGCGCCCTTGACCGCCTGCTTCATCATGTTCCGGCACGCATCGAGCCCCTCGGCGCCCACCACCGGCACCTCGCGTTCGGGGTGCGTGCGCTTCACGGCGTTCACCACCGCGCTCGCCACGCCGCCGGCCACGGCGAAGCCGCGCGCATCGGAGGAGGCGTCCTCGAAGTCGTCGCCCATGGGCTCGGTGATCTGCGTGTATTCGATGCCCTTCGCCTCGAACATGCCCGCGACCTCTTCGAAGGTGAGCACGAAGTCCACCTCGGAGCGCACGCTCGTGCGCATGGCCTCGAGCTTCTTCGCCGAGCAGGGCCCCACGAAGACGATCTTCGCCTCGGGATGGCGCTCTCGCACGAGGCGCGCCGTGAGGGTCATCGGCGTGAGCGCCATGGAGATGCAGTTCGCGTACTCGGGGAAGTCCATCTTCGCCATCGAGCTCCACGCGGGGCAGCAGCTCGTGCCCATGAAGGGCAGCTCGTCCGGCACCTCCTCGAGGAAGTCCTCGCTCTCCTGGAGCGCGCAGAGGTCGGCGCCGATGGCCACCTCCGTCATGCCCGAGAAGCCGAGCATCTTGAACGCGGCGCGGAGCTTGCCCACCTCGCCGCGACCGCCGTACTGGCCCACGAACGCAGGCGCCACGCAGGCGATCACCTCGGCGCCGCTGCGGATGGCGGCGATCACCTGGAAGAGCTGGGATTTGTCGGAGATGGCGCCAAACGGGCAGTTCACGAGGCACTGGCCGCACGACACACATCGATCGTAATCGATGTCAGCGCGTCCTTGGTCGTCCGAGCCGATGCAGTGCATGCCGCACGCCTCGGCGCACGGACGCTCGCGGTGGATGATCGCCGTGTAGGGGCACACGTCCTTGCAGCGCCCGCACTTGATGCATTTCTCCTGGTCGATGTGGGCCTTGTGCTCGACGAACGTGATGGCGCCGGTGGGGCAGATCTCGCGACAGGGGTGCGCGAGGCAGCCCTGGCACTGGTTCGACACCTTGTAGGAGTGCTCTGCACAGGCGTTGCACGCGAACTTGATGATGTTCACGAGGGGCGGCTCATAGTAGGTCTCGGGCTTGAGCGCCTCGGCGATGCCGTCCGAGATGCGGCTCGGGCGATCCACCGGCGAGAGCGGCAGGCCCATGGCGAGGCGCACGCGCTCGGAGACGATCGCGCGCTCGAGGAACACGCTCTCGCGGTACGTGGCCACGTCGCCGGGGATGATCTCGTAGGGGATCTCGTCGATCCAGCCGTAGTTGCCCGGCTCCACCGTATAGGCGAGACGCGCCACCTCGGCAAACACGCGACGACGAATGGCAGTGAGGTTCGTGTAGATCCCGCGCATGTCCGCCATGGCCGTGCCCCCTACGCTCGAAGAAACCCTCCTCCCCGAGTATAGGGCGCAGACGTTGCAGGCATTGCAATGGTTTACGTTCCGCTACGCGGCGGAAGGTGGAAGTCACTTCGTGAGCCAGGGGATGAGCGTTTCCGCGCACCTATCCGGGTACTGGAGATACAGCTCGTTTCTCGAGAGATCGCGCTGGACGTCGAGCGTGGCGCCGGGGATGGCGCGCGCGAGCACCTCGCCGCTCTCGCGCCTGGGCCCGGACTGCAGCCCCGCGCAGGTCACGCGCACGGGACACGTGATGGCGCGGATGTCCTCGGGGATGCGCCACTGCTCCACCGCGAGCGTCTGGGCGCGCACCGTCTCCTTCGGCGTGGCCTTGGCGTCGCGCATGAACACGTCAAGCATCGCGCGCGGGATGCCATAGGCATCCATCTGGCCCTTCGCGTAGTTCTTGCGCGTGGCGATGAAGCGCCAGAAGGTGCCGTTCAGCCACGCCGAGCCCTTCGAGCCCGGGCTCTCCACGCAGAGCACGTCGCCGAACACGGCCTTCCTCGCGATGCCCGAGTCCTCGCAGAGCGCCTCGATGGCCACCTGCCCACCGAGCCCCACGCCCACGATGGCGTCCACCTGGCCTTTGGGCACATGCGTGGAAATCCACTCGCAGAGCTCGCGCCCCTCGGCTTCCACCGAGGTAAACGGGGTCGTGTAGGCCTCGCCGTAGCCATCATGGCCCGCGAGCACGCAGAAGAAGTCGCTCGTGAGGCGCTTCGAGAGCGGCGCCATGGACCACCAGCCCGCCATCTCGGGGCCGAGCAGGAGCACCGTGGGACCGACGGGGTTTCCTATCTCGTGGAAGATCACGCCCTAGCGCCCCTTCGGCGTCCGCGCCGAGGGCACCGCGGCATCGAAGCGGCGCGCCACCTCGGTCGCGAGC
>CANPVI010000058.1 GCA_947581665.1 uncultured Atopobiaceae bacterium
GGCCACGCGGTCCACCTCCACGCGCTCGAGGATGCGCGTGTTGTGCGTGATGATGATGAGCGCGCCCTTGCACTCGCGACGGTAGGTCTCGATGCCCTTCGACACGATGGCGAGCGCGTCCACGTCGAGGCCCGAATCGGTCTCGTCGAGGATCGCGAGCTTCGGCTTGAGGAGGAGGAGCTGGAGCATCTCCACCTTCTTCTTCTCGCCGCCGGAGAAGCCCACGTTGAGCTCGCGCGTGAGGTAGCCGGGATCCATGTCGAGCTCCGCGGCGAGCTCGCGCACGCGCTGGCGGAATTGCCGCGCGCTCATCTTCAGCTCGGGGCGCTTTTGGCAGATGGTGCGCAGGAAGCTGTAGAGCGGCACGCCCGGGATCTCCACGGGAGCCTGGTAGGAGAGGAAGATGCCGGCGAGGGCGCGCTTGTCGGCGGAGAGGTCGGTGAGGTCCTCGCCGTCGAAGGTGATGGTGCCGCCGTCGCGCGCGTAGGCCGCGTCGCCCATGATGGCGTGGCCGAGGGTGGTCTTGCCGGCGCCGTTGGGCCCCATGAGCACGAGGCACTGTCCCGCGTCCACGTCGAGGTCCACGTGGTGGAGGATCTCGGCGTCCTCCACCGAGATGGAGAGGTCGCGCACATCGAGCAGTGCGTTCGAATGGTTGAATCCTTCGGTATCGCTCACGCCTGTTCCTTCTGTTGTGGCCGCATTCGTCCGTCGCTGAAAATACCCCAATTCGAGAGGTATTTGAAGACGTCTCGGAAACCACGGCCAAGATTTCTCCATCAAAGCCAAGAATAGGACACCTACGCTCGGACTTTAGGGAGCTTTAGGTTGCGTTAAGGTTTACCGCCCACCATTGCGCCCAGCTCGCATAATGGGAATAAGCCACACGAGGTGCGTGCGCCGGAGTCGCACGCCCCGCGACTTCATGAAAGGTGCCGACGTGCCCAACCAAGATCCTCGTCCCATGCCGCCCGAGGGCAGCTTCCATGCCCAGGAGCGCATGCAGGACACCTACGCCCAGCGCGTTCCCGATCCCACGACCCCCTATGGTTACCAAGCGCAAAACACCACCAACTACGGCGGCGCCGCCTATGGCGATCCGAACGCCTACGCCCAAGGCGGCTACGGCTACCCGCAGCAGCCTCCCGCGCCCGCGCCGGCGCCGGCTCCGCAGGCGCCCCAGCCCAAGAAGGGACATCCGCTCCTCTGGGGCCTCCTCGGCGGGCTCATCTGCTCCGCGGCCGTGGTGGCGTGCCTCTTCTTCACCGGCAACCTCGGTTCGCAAGCGGTGCTTCGCGAGGACGACCCCACTGGCGGCCAGAACATCTCCATCGACGTGGATGGCGAGATGACGGTGGCGGAGGCGGTCTCCGCGAAATGCCTCCCGTCGGTGGTGGGCGTGCTCGTCACCATGCAGGGGGGCACCGGCGCCGGGTCCGGCGTGATCCTCGACACCGACGGCAACATCCTCACGAACGCGCACGTCATCGAGGGCGCTGAGGACATCTCCGTCACCATCGAGGGCGAATCCTACGCGGCGACGGTCGTGGGCGCGGACAACTCGAGCGACCTCGCGGTCATCCACGCGGAGCTCGAGGGCACGCAGGTGACCCCCATCGAGGTCGGCGATTCCTCGGCGCTCGAGGTGGGCGAGTGGGTCATGACGATCGGCAGCCCCTTCGGCCTCGACCAATCCGTTTCCTCGGGCATCGTGAGCTCGCTCTACCGCTCGACCATCCTCGCGCTCGACAGCGGCGACAAGGTCTACACGAACCTCATCCAAACCGACGCCTTCATCAACCCCGGCAACTCCGGCGGCGCGCTCGTGAACGAGCAGGGCCAGCTCGTGGGTATCAACTCCGTGTTCACGAGCTACTCGGCCTCTTCCTCGGGCGTCGGCTTCGCGATCCCGTCGAACTACGCCATCGAGGTGGCGAACACCCTCATCGCGGGCGACGCGGTGCAGCACGCCTTCATCGGCGTGAACGTGCAAACCGTGACGGCGCAGTTCGCCACCGCGAACAACCTTCCCGTGAACTCCGGCGCCTATGTGGTCTCCGTCACGCAAGACGGCCCCGCCGCCCAGGCGGGCCTCCAAGAGGGCGACATCATCACCGCCATCGGCGATACGAAGGTCACCTCCGGCGATGGCCTCATCCTCGCGGTGCGCTCGCACTCGGTGGGCGAGAAGACCACCGTCACCTACTGGTGCGGAAACGAGGAGCACACGGTCGACATCACGCTCGGCTCCGACCTCACCACCGCGGCGCCGACGGACCGCAACACCGAGACGACCGACCCGTACTCCCAGTACCAAGACGATGGCGGCACCTACGAGCAACTTCCGCCGGAGATCATCGAGCTCCTCCAGAACATGATGCAGTAGCTGCGGTACCTGCGGTAGCTCTGGATTCATTTCGTCGAGGAGGACCGTTTGCGGTGCAACGAAGTCGCGCGGTAAGCGGTCCTCCTCGACGCGAGTGCGGAATCGCCAGCCCTCGCGCGAAGCGCGAGGGCTGGCTCTGCCTTAGCTCGGCCCGAACGGGCCCGCTTGCCGCGCACGCTTCGCTTGGCATCGCAAGCGGGCCCGTTCGGGCAATGGGAGCTAGCGCTGCCTGAACATGCGCCAGGTGTGCCGAGGTGCGGGAGCCTGCCCTTGGGCGGTGCCCTCTGCGCTGTCCCTGGATTGTTCGATCGTCTTGTCGCGCGCGGCGACCACGAGGCGAAGCGCGTCGTTTTCCTCCTCGAGGCGCAGGCGCTGCGCGTGTTCGGTGACGAACGCCTCGTCGCTCGTGCGCGCGGTCTCGAGGAGCCGTGCGGCGAGGAGGCGTCCGCCGTCGTCGATGGTGGGGGCGGAGGCCAGCGTGAGCTGGGCGACGAGGCCCTCGACGCTCGTGGTGCGCGCGCCGAGGAGCTGCCAGAGCGCACCACCCGCACCCACGCCCGAGGGGGTGGCGCACACGTGGGCGAGCGCCACGGCGGGCGCCTCGTAGATGAGCGGAGGGATGTCGAGCGCGAGGGGATCCTCGGAAAGCGTGGCGAGCGGGCTCGTCATCACGATCGTCGTCGCGAGCCCCATGCCCCGCGCGCTGAGCTCGTCCCACGCGGCCTCGCTCGAAGCCGAGAAGAAGACCGCGCAGTCACCACCCTGTTCATCGAAGAGGTGTTCGAGGATGCGCGAGCGGGCAAGCCTGGAGAGCCCCTTCGGCATGCGCGCGGTGATCGCGACCTCGGGGTCCAGGGACGTGTCCTCCTCTGCGATGAGGGCCACGTCCGCCACGCGACGGGCGAGGGTCTCGCGCACCTCCCGCACGATCTCCCGAGGCACCCCCGTGGGCACGAAGAGGACCGCGTGCGCGGGGCGCTCGGCGTGTCGCGCGAGCGAAGGCGCGGCTTGGAGCGCAAGGGCGAGGAGGGCCTGGTCCGCCACGGGAAACGCGGACGCCACCTCGGCGATGACGCTCGCGCCCCAGGTGCCGAGGAGGATCTCGCCCACTTCCGTCCAATGCTGCGGTGCCGTCTGGCGCGGGAAGAGCGAGAGGGCGGGCTTCACGAGCGAGCCCACGAAGCGCTCCCATCCGCGCTCATAGGCGTCCCAGGCGCCTTGATGGTCGAGGAAGCGCACCACCTGCGCCACGCTTTCGCGCGCACCGGCGAGCCGCGTGGCGAGTTCGGGTGTGAGGGTGGTGGGCTCCTCCGGCTTCACGATGTCGGCCGAGACGATTTCCGGGCAACCGATGAGGCGCTGGGCGAGGCAGCCGGATACGAAGCTCACGACCTCGTCCGTGCCGCAGGCGAGCTTCCCATCCGCCACCTCGGCGAGGACGTGGCGCAAGAGGCGCGTGGCGAAGAGACGACCTCGAATGGTGGGGGGCACCGCGGCGGCCTCGAAGATGGCGTCCACGATGCGCCCCGCCTCGAATGCGGTGTTGAGGGGGCGCTCGAGCCGCGGTACGCGATCCTCGGTTCCGGCGTGGCCTTCGCTCGCGAGTGCGACGGAGGGGCAGCAGATGTCGGCCTTGGCCGTGTCAGCCACCTCGACGAGGCCCTTCAGGACATTCGGGCGAAGACGGTCGGCGACGTCGAGCAGGATCGCATAGCGCCCGCGTGCCGCGCGTAGGCCGTCGAGGGCCGCATCCACCGCGTCCACCTCGATGATCCTGCTCGCGAATGAGACGGCGTCGTGTGCGACCGCGAGGCGGTTCGCGATCACGGGCGTTTGATCGGTGGAGACGTCATCGACGATCACGACCTCGAAGGAGGCGTCCTCCTGGGCAAGCGCCGCCGACACGCAGGGCTCGAGCTCGGCCTCGGCGTCGTGGGCGTAGATGACGATGGTGACGTCGAGGCTCGCATCGCTTGCCATGGCTCTCCTACGGACGCGTGGGGTGTGAAGGTGAACCCAGTATAGAGCCCGCCCGCAGCGCAGGCCCTACGCTGGGGTGACGTCGTCTCCTCGCAGACGTCGGAGCTCGGCTTTGAGCGCCTCGTTCTCCGCTCGGAGCTCCTCGATCGTGCGGGTCTCCTCGCCCTTCTCGAGCCCCGGGGCCACGAGCGGGGGAAAGGTGAGCCGCTGCCACCCCGCAAGGCCCGTCGCGGTGGCCCTCGCGAGGGCGCCCTCGAGCGTGGCGCCCCTCTTGGGAGTGGTCTTGCGCGCAGGACGCGCGGGCGCTGAGATCGCGCGCGCGAGGGCATCGGCGAGACCGTCTTTGGCGCCGATCCGCTCGGCGTCCACGATCTGCGCATGGGCCGCCATGGTCCAAAACGTCGCGTTGACCGTCCTCGGCACCACCACCACCGAGAGCGTTTGCGCGACGACCATGAGGTCGGGAAGCGAACTCCCCTCTCCGAGGGCGGGCGCGAGGGGAAGCGGCGCGATGCCCGCCACGGCGAGCCCGAGGAGCCGGGCGAGCAGGAGGTCGAGCGCGAGCGCGCGGGATGAGGAAAGGGGGCACACCACGCCTCCCACCTCGCGGAATTGCGCGGCGAGCGCCTCGTAGCGCGAGGGCGAGAGGCTAAGCGGCGGCTCCTCTGCCACCAGGAGCGACCGTGGGCCCTTCGAGAGTGCGTCGAAGGTCGATTCGGTGAAGTCGTTCTCGTAGTGCGCCTCGGCCTCGAGCCAAAGGAGTGGACCGTCGACTTTGTTCGGAGGGTCGGAGAGCGCGCGCGAAGCCTGCGCCGCCTCGAGGAAGGGGAGGAGCCCCTCGGTCTTCTCCCTCGCGATGCCCCGCACGAGCGAGGGGGCGTCGAAGCGTCGGGCGAGCCCGTCGAACGCCTCGCCGCGCTCATCCAAAGCTATGTCGTAGGGGTAGCGCGCGAGTGCCGCGCAAAGCTCCTCCTCGATGTCCGCCATGCGTGGCCCCTCTCGCATCGTCGCAGGTATCCGAGCAAGTGTATGCCCTCACCGCTTCGTCTTGGGCACGTGCGTGTGAAGCTTGTGGGGCCGCGTCGGATTCTCGTGGAGGGCGCGCGGAGCCGTGGGGCTTCCCCCTATACTGGGTAGGGTCCGGCCACGACGGGAAAGGCCGCGACCCCTTCGTACCCTCGTCTAGGGAGAGGTGGTCAGCCTGAACCCACTCCTTTGTCCCGAGCGCCCTCGGGCACTCATTGCCTTGGAAGACGGAACCACGATGCTCGGCAGGTCGGCGGGCGCGCTCGGCGAGGTCTTCGGCGAGATCGTCTTCAACACCTCGATGGCCGGCTACCAGGAGATCATCACCGATCCCTCCTACGCGGGCCAGATCGTGCTCTTCACCTACCCGCAGATAGGCAACTACGGCGTCACGGAGGCCGACGAGCAGGCCGGCCAGCCGGCGCTTTCCGGCGTGGTGGTGAAGGACCTCTGCTACGAGCCCTCGAACTGGCGCTCGCAGGAGACGCTGCCTGCCTACCTCGAGCGCCATGAGGTGGTGGGCATCGAGGACGTGGACACGCGCACACTCACCCTTCGCGTGCGGGAGCGCGGCACGATGCGCGCCGCCATCTCCACCGAGGACCTCGACCCCGAAAGCCTCGTCGAGCGCGTGCGAAGCGCCCCCTTCATCTCCGAGCACAACTGGGTTGCCGAGGTCTCCACGCTCGAGGCGTATCACGAGCCCGGCGCGCCCGAGCGGAGGACCTATCGCGTGGTGGCGCTCGATTGCGGCGAGAAGCAGGGCATCGTGGACGAGCTCCGTCGGGTGGGCCTCGACGTGACGATCGTTCCCTGGGACACCTCCGCCGAGGAGATCCTCGCGCTCGAGCCCGATGGCGTCTTCCTCTCGAACGGCCCCGGCGATCCTCGCGAGCTCGACATTCCGCAGGGCATCGCCGAGGGGCTCCTCGGCAAGGTGCCGCTCTTCGGCATCTGCCTCGGGCACCAGATGATCTGCGCCGCGGCGGGTGCCACGATCGAGAAGCTCCCCTACGGCCACCACGGCGGAAACCAGCCCGTGCAGAACCTCTTCTCGGGCATGGTGGAGGTCACCGCGCAAAACCACAACTACGGCCTCGATTTCGCGAGTCTGGGGCCGATCGATCCCGAGCTCTCCGGCGGCTACACCGAGCATGAGGCGGATCTTCGCGCCTGGGCTGAGCGAGGCATCGCCCCCGTGGCCATCTCGGAGAAGGTGGGCCGCGTGCGCCTCACGCACGTAGCGCTGAACGACGGCACGCCCGAGGGCATCCAGTTCCTCGATCTCCCCGCGTTCTCAGTGCAGTACCACCCCGAGGCAAATCCCGGCCCGCACGATTCGCACTACCTCTTCGAAAGCTTCAGGCGCCTCATCGAGGGCAATCCGTCGTACCTGAACATCGATGTGAGAGAGGGGAGGCCCCGCTAGTGCCTGCCCGCACGGACATCAAGAAGATCCTCATCATCGGAAGCGGCCCCATCGTCATCGGCCAGGCGTGCGAGTTCGACTATTCGGGCACGCAGGCCTGCGAGAGCCTTCGCGAGCTCGGCTACGAGGTCGTGCTCGTGAACTCGAACCCCGCGACGATCATGACCGATACGCGCAACGCCGATCGCACCTACATCGAGCCGCTCACCCCGGAGTTCGTTGAGCGCGTGATCGAGGTCGAGCGCCCCGACGCGCTCCTGCCGAACATGGGCGGCCAAACCGGCCTCAACTGCGCGGCGGCGCTCGCCGAGCGCGGCGTGCTCGAGAAGTACGGCGTCGAGGTCATCGGCTGCACGGTCGAATCGATCAACATCGGCGAGGACCGCGAGGAGTTCGCCAAGGCCATGGCCGACATCGGGCTCGAGTGCGCGAGGAGCGGCTTCGCCCATTCGCTCGCCGAGGCCGAGGACATCGCGGCAAAGATCGGCTATCCCGTGGTCATCCGTCCGAGCTACACGCTCGGCGGCGCGGGCGGCGGCATCGCCTACGACCTCGAGGACCTTCGCGCCATCGCCTCCCAGGGCCTCGAGCTCTCGCCCGTCGACGAGGTCCTCGTCGAGGAGTCCGTGGAGGGCTGGAAGGAGATCGAGTACGAGGTCATGCGCGACCAGGAGGGAAACGGCATCGTCATCTGCACGATCGAGAACCTCGACCCCATGGGCGTGCACACCGGCGATTCCATCACCGTGGCGCCCTGCCAGACCCTCTCCGACGTGGAGCTCCAGCGCCTACGCGACTACTCCCTTGCCATCCTCGAGCGCGTGGGCGTGGCCACCGGCGGCTCGAACGTGCAGTTCGCGGTGAACCCCGAGGACGGTCGCGTGCTCGTGATCGAGATGAACCCCCGCGTCTCGCGTTCCTCGGCGCTCGCCTCCAAGGCCACGGGCTTTCCCATCGCGAAGGTGGCGGCCAAGCTCGCCGTGGGCCTCACGCTCGCGGAGATCCCCAACGACATCACCGGTGAGACCTGCGCCGCCTTCGAGCCCGCGATCGACTACTGCGTGGTGAAGGTGCCGCGCTTCGCCTTCGAGAAGTTCAAGGGCTCCTCGGCCGTGCTCTCCACGCGCATGAAGGCGGTGGGCGAGGTCATGGCCATCGGCCGCACCTTCGAGGAGTGCCTGAACAAGGCGCTCCGCTCGCTCGAGACCGGCGTGCCGCTCCTCGGCGCGAACTCGCTCAAGGATCCGGAGATCCCGGACTTCCGAAGCCACGTCTCCCTGCCCACGCCCGATCGCATCTACTACGTGTTCGAGGCGCTGCGTCGCGGCTACACGATCGACGAGATCAACGAGCTCACGGGCATCGATCCGTGGTTCCTCCACCGCATGGCGAGCATGGTGGAGGTGGAGCGGTGGCTCTCCGCGCGCAAGCTCGCCGACATCTGCGCCGAAGAGCTCCTTCACGTGAAGGAGATGGGCTTCTC
>CANPVI010000059.1 GCA_947581665.1 uncultured Atopobiaceae bacterium
GGCCAGACCCATGGGCGCGAACTCGTAGAACGAGTCGTCGCGCTGGCTCAGCCAGTCCCCGTGGGAGTCCGGGACGATGGTGTCCCAGTCGTCGATGCCTTCCTTGGCGGCCACCCTGACGAGGCGGAGCTTCTCTTCGCGGGAGAGGTAGTCGCCGATGTCCTTGAAGTGGACGACGCCGTGCTCCGCGCTGTCGGGGTTCTTCACGAGCATCGTGATGGCGATCGGGGTTCTCGTACCTTGACCGAACACGCTGTCCTTCTCCTTGCGTCTCTGCTCGCCCTGCGTACGGGCATCACCCCTCAGGTGGAAGACGTAGATCGAGTTGAACTCGTCGGCGAAGGACCTCCGCACCCCCTCGCCGGCCTCGGACTCCAGCCAGCCGGCGTTCGTCACGAAGCACACGATGCCCTTATCCCCGATGCGGTCGGACGCCCATCGGAAGGCGCGGATGTAGGAGTCGTAGAGGGAGTTCTTGAGCGTCGCAGTGGAGCGGGCGGCGTAGGTTTGACGGATGTTCTCTTCGAGCGTCGGGTAACTCTCGTTCTTGTTGTTGTCGTTCTCGCTGCCCTGTCCGACGGAGTAGGGCGGGTTGCCGACGATGACCCGGATGGGCAGGTCCATCTGGTCCATCTCGCGTTCCGAGTTGTCGATGAACAGACCCAGATCGAGTTGGTTATCGGTCTCAGTGAGCTGGAAGGTGTCGGCTAGCACACCGCCATGGAATGGATGGTAGTCTCCACCCATTCGGTTGTAATATGACTGCTCGATATTTACCACCATGATGTAATACGCAAGCAGGATGATCTCATTCGCGTGCAGGTCATGCTCGTACTTGTACGGCAACTCCTCGACACTAATGAGGTCAGAGTCAATGAGGTTCGCGATAAAGGTTCCCGTTCCGCTAAAAGGATCGAGAATGTGGACGCCCGGCGTTCCCATGCTCTCGCCGAACTCCTGCCTGAGCATGCGGTCGGTCGCGTAGAGGATGTAATCCACCACTTCGTTCGGCGTGTAGACGATGCCCATCTTCTGAGCGGTCGACTTGAAAGCCTGTGAGAAGAATCCCTCGTAGAGCTCTTTAATAATGGCCTGTCGTCCGGCTTTTGTTTGGATAACCGAGACACTTGTCCGGACACTCTCGTAAAGATCCTCGAGGATGTCCGAATCCTCTCGCCTTTCGAGATCGTGCTCTTGGAGCACATCGACCATACCCTGCATGGCGATAGAGACAGGATTGCTCTTCACGAAACTCCCGCTCCCGAAGAGTGTCTCGAAGATCGGTAGTGTGATCATATGCTGCGCAAGCATTTCGATTGCTTCTTGCTCGCTGATTCCCGGATTGAGCGAATCGCGGAGCGACGCGAGGAATTCCGTGAACTCTTTCTTCGCCTTGGCATCGGTCTCAATTATATGGGTGATGCGCTTGATGTGGCGCTCGGCGATACCTGCAACATCCTCAGCCCATGCATCCCAATAGATGCGCGTACCGCATTTCTTAACTATTACCGCTTCGAGCTTGTCGCCCCAGTTGATATCTATCGTGCCCTGCGTCGGTCCAGAGCTACTGTCACCAGCATCATCGCTGATGCCGCTCTCACCGCCACCTATACCAACAATATTCGCAGGCTTCTTTTCCTCGCGATCGAAACGGATCGAGTTGATCTTTGCATCCAGCCGCTCGTCGTGAGAACGGAGAGCCTGGAGGACTTCCCACACAACTTCAAATGCGGTGCTATTATCGAGCGCCTCATCGGGGGTCATACCTTCGGGCACTACCACGGGAACAATTACATACCCCAATTCTTTTCCAGGAGCCTTTCGCATCACCCTACCGACAGCCTGAATGATGTCTACTTTCGACTTCCTCGGCTGCATAAAAAGCACGGCATCGAGATCCGGCACATCGATACCCTCAGCAAGGCAACGAGCGTTGGAAAGCACATGACACACATCCTGGCTAGGCACATTCTCCAGCCAGCGGAGTTCTTCATGTCGTGTAGCTGAGTCCATCGTGCCGTCAACGTGATGCACTTCTACTTCGAGCGGAAGTTTGATCTCCTCCACGCTGCTATACGACTCGACCACGCTGTTGAACATCTTCGCGATCTTCTTGGAATTCTTGATGGTCGTGGAGAACGCAACGGCCCTGTGCATAGGCGAGTAACGAATCGATTCTGCGGCGAGCTCGGTTATCTCGGGATCATTGCTATCCATCTCGGAGATCACGAGGTTGTCGATCGTGGTTTTGTGGCCCTTCGTGGTGAGACCTTTCCAACATCCGAGAATCTTCGCGGTGTCAGGTATATCGAGACGATCGTCGTCATGGACCGTCATCACGTCGATGCCAGAGGCCATGGCCTCGGAAACGGCAAGCACGATCACACGATAATCGGTGAGCAATTCACGAGCCACAGCCTGACCGAACGAGAGCCGATAGAACTCGGGACCATACGTGGCCTCATCGTCCATTGAGGCGACCTCGTAGGACTCTTTCTTGGCCTTCTTCACGAGCTTTGTGCCATAAACCCTTGGCGTCGCCGTCATGTAGAGGCGTTTCTTCGCATGCAGCAGATTACCGTCATGCACCTTCACGAAGGGGCTCTTCTGGTCGGCATCTTTCAGTGTGTCAAAAGCGCCCGTCGTGCGGTGAGCCTCATCACAGATGCAGAGATCGAATTCGCCCATGCCAAGCGACTGTGCATCGATGGAAACCTGAATCGACTGGTAGGTGGAGAAAACAACCGTCATGCCCTCGCGCTCTTGCGCAGCCTGCACATGTTTTGCGAGGGTCTCCGGATTTGTAGTAGCGGGATAGGGCACGTCGAGCGCTGAGCTATCCCACGCATCGTCCGTTCTCGATGCCTTTGCGTCTGAGCACACGACGAAGCTCGTCATCGGCACACGCGCTTGGCTCGTCCACGAACGCATCGTCTGGGAAACGAGCGATATCGATGGTGCAAGGAAAAGGACAAGACCATCGGGACACTGCCGCTCGGCAAGTCGGAGTGCCGTAAGGGTCTTGCCCGTGCCGCACGCCATGATGAGCTTGCCTCGGTCGTAAGCCTTGAACCCCTCGAGCGTACGTTGGATAGCTGTCTCCTGATGCTCCATTGGATCGTAAGTAGTGCGCTTATCCTGCGGCTTTCCATCTACGAACGCTTGCCAATCAGCATCGGATTCAAGAAGCGCCGTAAGGTCGATGCGCACAGCGCCGTACTGTTCTGCGATCTCCTTGAGGTTCTTGCTCCACGTTTCCGTTGTATCGACGACCATGTAGTGGCCATATTCCTTCTTTGCCGCGGCGGTCGAGAAGAAGGTTGAGAGATCCTTGTAGGTGAGCCTCTGCATCTCTTCGAAGCATTTGCATTGGATCGCCCAATACGTGCCATCAGTCGCATCAAGTGCTACGAGGTCGATGCCCCGGTCTTGGCCATCATGTGTAGGAGCATCTTCCCAGAGCCACACATCAGAGAGGCGCGATTGCCAACTGCTGTCGTTCTCGAGGTAGAACTTCGTCGCGCGTTCAAACGCTGCGCCCTTCTCCCTCGTGCTCTCGACTTTCTCAGCGATCTTCTCCAGCACTTGTTCGAAGGTCATCATCGCGGGCTCCTCGCAGCATTCAGGTTCTGAAGCCTTAATTCTCGCACACACTCGCTGCAACAATGGCGGATCACCGCTAAGGTTCGGGTAATTTGTGCATTTCTCCCTTTAACCGTCTACCCAATTGAACTGCGGTTTTATAGCTCGAGACAGCGTAATTAACAACAAGATTAGTAAGATATTGCCTAGGCTTATACCTTACTAATCTTGTTGTTAATTACGCTGATATTGCTAGCATGCGTCGATGAGCTCGTGCCGCTCAGCTGGCGTCATACGACGAAAAGGTTCTCCACCATTTCTGGTCATGTCCAATCCGCATACTTCTATATGCACCATAGGCAATTGCTATCCCCTGCCGCCGGGCCAACACTAGAGACGTCCCCCACAGCGCAAGCAGAAAGGACGGCCATGACGAGACCCACTCGCGACGCGGCTACGGGGCCTGAGGTCACGCTCGACTTCGGCGGCACGATCCTCACCGGGCACCTGAACGATTCCGAGACCGCGCGCGCCCTCGCCGCGCACCTCCCCGTCTCCGTGGAAGTCGGCTGCACGGACGTCGACTTCTGCGGGCAGCTGGGCATCGAACTCCCCTATCGCGAGGCCGAACGCGGCTACGGCTGGCTCGACGGCGACATCAACTACAACCCGCTCGGCGGCTGGTTCGTGGTCTTCAAGGGCGGCGAAGCCACGTCCGCCTCCTACGACGACCAGGTGAACGTGGGCGTCGTGGACTGCGACCTCGAGGACCTGCGCGCGCTCCCCGGCCCCTGCACGCTCACCGTCTCACTCGCGTAGGGGAGGCGCCGCATGAACATCCTCATCCTGAACGGCAGCCCTCGCCCCCATGGCGGCACCAAGGCCATGGTCGACGCCTTCGCCACCGCGGCCGAGGAGGTCGGCCACGAAGTGCACCTTTTCAACGTCGCGAGCCTCTCCATCGCCGGCTGCCGCGCATGCGAATGGTGCCACACCAAGGGAGACGGTCGCTGCGCCTTCCGCGATGACATGGACCTCATCTACGACGTGTGGGACGAGGCCGACATGATCGTGCTCGCGAGCCCCGTCTACTACGGCTCCCTCACCGGGCAGCTCCACTGCGCGCTCCACCGCACCTACGCGCCGGGCATCCCCGAGCGCGCCACGAAGACGGCGCTCTTCCTCTGCTCCGGCTCGCCGGACGTCTACGAGGCGAGCGAACGCATCTACCACGGCTTCGTCCAGGGCTACTTCGGGACCGAGGACTGCGGCATCTTCGCGGCCACGACCGACGAGGCGAAGTCCGAGGCCATGGCGGAGCGCCTGCGCGAGCTCGCACGGTCGCTATGACGTGGCATGCGCTCGTCCTCGCTCTTGCTGCCACGCTCTCGCTGAGTGCGTGCGGGACGCCGGCGGCTGAGACGCCAAGCTCGGTGGATGCCGCCGCCGAAGCGCCCGCCAGACAGGCAGAGCCTGAAACCGAGTCCGAGCCTTCAACCGAGGAGCCCACCATGAACGTCACCATCAACAACCACACCCTCCGCGTCGCCCTCGCCAACAACAGCTCCGCCGCCGCCCTGCGCGAGCTCCTCGCCGAGGGGCCCCTCACCGTCCAGATGCACGACTACGGTAGCTTCGAGAAGGTCGGGCCGCTTGGCCACACGCTGCCCACCAACGACGAGCCCATCACCACCGAGCCCGGCGACGTGATCCTCTACCAGGGAAACCAGATCACCATCTACTACGACGTGAACCACTGGAACTTCACCCGCCTCGGGCGCGTGGAGGACGTCTCGGCCGACGAGCTCCGCGAGATCCTCGGGAACGGCACCGTCACGGCGACGTTCGAGCTGGGAGAGTAGGCGCCAGCACAGGCGGGAGCCGGTTCGCCGCCGCCCGCTGTTTCAACACCTCACAGCACTTGATTTCCGGTCGTGCGCTCCCGCGCACGTCCCGCAGACGCCATCACTCCTATTGTCTACTCTCTTACTCCTACACTTTACTGTGCTACTCCTATAATTTACTGCGCTACTCCTATACTCAACTCTGTTACTGTGATATTTTCGCTACTAGACAGAGGAGGTCTAAGGACGGAGCACCATGGCCATCTCCACCGAAACCCAGCTTGCCGAAGTAATTGAACGTCTCAAGGCTGTGGGTACCGACGTTGCCGACGTGGAGCTGAAGAGCGGTCGCGAGGGTTTTCCCGAATCGGCTCGCACCATGTCCGCTTTCTCCAATACCCACGGCGGGACGATCGTCTACGGCATTCGCGAGAACACGTTCCACCCCGTGCGTGATCTCGATGTGAAGGCCATCCAAAATGGCTGCGCTCAGGCAGCTCGAGAACAGCTTGAGCCGCCGATCATGGCTGATATTCGGGTCCTCCCATTTGAAGGTTCGAGCGTGGTAGTGGCGAACATCCCAGAAGCAAGCCCACGCCAAAAACCCGTGTACGTGCGTCGTGAGGGACGTCAACGTGGTTCCTACCTGCGCACCGGCGATGGAGATCACGCGCTCACGCTCTACGAGGTAGATCGGCTCGTCGAGAACGAACGGCGCCATGCGACCCACGACATGGCTCTCGTGCATGACGCAATTCTCGATGATCTCGATGCAGCGGCACTCGAGCAGTGGATCCGCCGCATTCGCCTGCATGCATTCGGACGCGTTCAAACGCTCTCCGACGAAGAGCTCATGCTCAATCGCAGGGTAATCGCATGGGATGATGAAGGTGTCCTCCGCCCGACCATGGCGGGGCTTCTGGCTCTCGGAACCTACCCGCAGAAGTTCTTTCCACGGATTCGGGTCACGTTCGCAAGCTATCCTTCGCCGATCAAGGCAGACGCAACTGCCACCCAGCGCTATCTCGATCGCCTCGAAATCGACGGAAACATCCCGGAGATGGTAGTAGCAACAGTGGCCGCCATCTCGCGAAACATACGCCATGGCGCAGTCATCGAAGGCGCGCTCCGACACGACGTGACGGACTATCCGCTCGTTGCCGTTCGCGAAGCAGTGGCCAACGCGCTCCTCCATCGCGATTACTCCCCTGAGGGCACAGCATCTCCGGTCTTGGTTGAGCTTTATCCCAATCGTCTTGAGATCACGAATCCAGGCGGTCTCTTCGGCTCTCTCACCGTCCATGACCTGCTCGTGGGTGCTTTTCCGGTGGCGCGCAACGCTGCGCTTTCAAACATTCTTGGGGACGTCGCCTACTCATCTCCGGAGGATGAGGGCAATGTCGTGGAGAATCTCGGGACGGGCATGCGCATCATCCTCGAAGAACTCGAGCGTTCCGGCATGCGGCCTCCGCTTATGGAAAATTCTCTCGATTGGTTCTCTATCACGTTCTTCCGCCGCACAGACGAGAATCCTGATCGCCGTGCCTATGTGATGGATGATCGTCGAAATGCCGTGCTCCAGTCCGTGCGAAAGATGGGAGAGCCGAGCGCACGCGATCTCTCTCAGGCACTGGGCGTGAGTCTGCAGACCGTGCGCAAGTATCTGAATGAATTGCTCGAATCCGGCGAGATCGTGCCCATCGGCAAGCCGCATAGCCCCAATCGGCGTTATCGTGCCTCATAAAAGGAGAGACAGAAGAACCGGGCACCGTTCGTCTCTGCCGACGAGATCCGCGAGATCCTCGGGGAACGGCACCGTCACGGCGACGTTCGAGCTCGGGGAGTAGGCGCCGCACAGGCGGGAACCAACGGGCGGGAGCCGGTTCGCCGCCGCCCGCCATTTCAACAGCTCGAAGGACTTGATTCTCAGCCGTGCGCTCCCGCGCACGCCCCGCGAGGTCGCCGTATGACACCACTTGTCGCGCGAGTAACTTGGCCATTCCATCCCCGGCTCCTCGCCTCGCACCACAAGTGGCGTCATCCGGCGCAAAAGACTCCGGGATTGATCACATCATCCGGTTCAAAACCATAGGACGAGCTCGCGCCCATCGGCGCAAATGCACAGTTTTCTCCATCGCGCATACGGCTTCCGGCGCAAATACTGTGATTTTTCGGAGTAGTATTCCGAAAATTCACAGCCATGTATGCGGCATGCCTTTGAGGAGCCTCCATGTACCTGCCTCGTGAAGCCGAGCCCACCGTCGACGCCCTCCTCGCGCAGGGCAAGGTGGTGCTCGTCACCGGAGCGCGCCAGGTGGGCAAGACCACCATGCTGCGGGAGCACCTTGGCGACCGTTTCGACTACGTCACGCTCGACGATCCCGTCGTGCTCGCCCAAGCCGAGGATGATATCGACCTCTTCCTCGCCGCGCACCCGCGCCCGCTCATCATCGACGAAATCCAGCGAGCGTCCGAACTCTTCCTCCCCATCAAGCTGGTGGTGGATCGCACGAGCGAAAAGGGCCAATTCATCCTCACCGGCTCTCAGACCTACCACCTCATGAAGGGCGTGAGCGAATCGCTCGCCGGCCGTGTGCGCATCCTCGAACTCCCCAGCCTCTCGCTTCGCGAGCTCCTCGGCCACGCGAAGAATCCCCATCCCTACGTCCCTCGTGCGCTCATCTCGGAGACCGGCCAATCTCCCGAGGCACATGCCCCGCATCTCCAAGAGGATCTCTGGCGCATCATCCATCGAGGGTCAATGCCGGAACTGCTGGATCCCGTGTGTTTAAGCACGAAAATGTGAGCCACCGTAATCACGGATAACTGAGCCACCCGAAGAGCCAGAACTGAGCCACC
>CANPVI010000060.1 GCA_947581665.1 uncultured Atopobiaceae bacterium
TCTCCTATGTCCGCTGCTTCCAAGAGGCCTACGGGCTCACCCCCATCGAGCTCTCGTTGGCGGACATGCGGGCCGTTTCCACCTCCTCCTTCGTGGACTATCGCGTGGTGCCCGACCTCGACGGGGACGAGGGCTTCGTGAAGGCGATGCGCTCTCTCGCCCAAGAGGTGCGAGGCGCGGGCAAGATGGGGCTCGTGGTGGGCTGCGGGGACAGCTACGTCCGCCTCATCGCGAAGCATCGCGCGGAGTACGAGAAGTGGTGCGCGGTGCCCTACTGCCCCTTCGAGCTCATGGAGAAGCTGCAGCGCAAGGACTATTTCTACGGCCTCTGCGACGGGCTCGGCATCGACTATCCCAAGACCGCCTACCTCCACTGCGCGGCGGGTTCCACCTTCGAGCTCCCCGCCGACATCCGCTTCCCCATCGTGGTGAAGCCCTCGCATTGGCCGAGCTACCAGACGGTGCAGTTCGACGGCAAGCGCAAGATCTTCTTCCTCGACGCGCCCGAGGAGCTCGAGGCGCTCTGGCAGAGGCTCTCCGCCACCCCCTACGAGGAGGAGCTCGTGGTACAGGAATACGTCGCGGGCGATGACACCTGCATGCGCATCGTCTCCGCGTTCGTGGGCGTGGACGGCGAGATCGTCTTCCTCGAGGCGGGGCACGTGCTCCTCGAGGACCACGCACCCTTCGCCATCGGCAACCCCGCGATCATCGTGCCCTCCGACGAGCCCGCGCTCGTCGAGGGCGCGCGACGGATCCTCGAGGGCACGGGCTACCGTGGCATGGCGAACTTCGACGTGAAGGTGGACGAGCGCGACGGCAGCTTCCGGTTCTTCGAGATCAACACGCGCTCCGGCGGAAGCTCCGACTTCGTGCGCCAGGCGGGCATCAACTTCGCGAAGGTGATCGTCGAGGCCTTCGTGCTCGGACGCCCGCAGGATGCGCTCCATCGGACGAGGGAGTACTGCTACAGCATCGTCTCCAAGCGCACCGGCCTGCACTTCGTGAAGGATCGCGGGGCCAAGGAGCTCATCCGAGCGGCCTTCTCCGAGGGCGTGGCCGCGTCGCCGCTCGCGTGGGACGCGGACAACCCCACGCAGCGCCGCGAGGCGAAGAAGGAGCTCGCGCACCTCGCCGTTCGCTTCGCACGCTTCCACTAGCCATCGCCGAGGAGACTCCATGGAAACCGACGCCCAGGCACTGCGCGAGGCCCTTGCCCTCGCCACCGGCACCCACGCTCCCGACTGGCACCTCGTCCTCAAGGCGCGCTACGGCATGGCGGCGGCGTTTCGCGCGGCCCGAGAGGTGCAAGGCCCGGGCTCGGTGCTCACGCAGCTCTTCACGTGCCTCACGGCGGTGGTGCCGGTGCTCCAGGCGGGCCTCGCGCCCGTCTACGGCGACCTTTCGCTCCGTACGCTCGCGCTCGACCCCTCCGAGCTCGCGCTTCCGGGGGACCTTCGCTGCCTCGTGGCGCAGCACACGTTCGGCATCATCGATGACCGCGACACGCGGGCGCTCGCCGACGCGGCGCACGCGGCCGGCGCGCTCGTGCTCGAGGACTGCGCCCACTGCGTGGGGCGCATGGCGCTCGGCCCGGACGCCCTCCCCATCGCCGACGTGTCCGTGCACTCCTTCGGCGTGGAGAAGCTCCTGCCCACGCACTTCGGCGGCGCCGTGTGGCTGAACCCGGAGAGCCCGCTCAAAGACGTCATCGCCGAGACTGCGCGCCTCATCGACGCGCTGCCGGTGGTGTCCGGTAGGCGTGCGCGCGCCCTTCGCCTCTACCAAAACGAGATGCGCATAGCGAACCACGTGCCCGGCGCCCTCTCGCGCTCGATCCTCGACATGGCGGGCTCGATGGGGCTCATGGAGCACGCGATCAGCCCCGCCGAGCAGGCGGGCGAAGACCCCCACGACGAGGCCGCGCCCGATGCCTGGGTGATCGCGCAGGATCTCGCCGCGATGCGGGGGCTCCCCGAGATCAAGGAGCTGCGCACCCGTGCCACCGCCGCGCTTCGCGAACTCCTCGCCCCCGCTGCCGAGCAGGGGCTTCTCAAAGTGCCCGCAGTCCAGTGCGAGGGCGAGGCCCAGCCGCTTCTCCGCTTTGGCGTCCTCGCGAGGGACACCGAGGCGGCCGATCGCGCGATTGCCGCGGCGAGGGCCCAGGGATTCTACGCGCAGGCGTGGTATCGCCCCTGGCTCTTCCCCGGGGTCACGAACCCCGCCGCGTTTTGCGTCCCCACCGATCCCTCGGCGCTCCCCCGCACGCGCGAGGCCGTGGACACGATCGTCGTCCTCCCCGCTGATCTTTCCGAGGACGCCTGCGCGCGCCTCGCGGATACTCTTCTCAGCGCTTAGAGAGAAAGGCCCTCCCATGCGATTCTTGAACGCCGACTGCCACGTGCACAGCGATTACTCAGACGGCGACGATACGATCCTCGCCATGGTGGAAGCCGGCGCCGCCGCCGGGCTCGACGTGATGGCGATGACCGACCACCTCACGCTCCCCAAAGAGATCGACCCCACGGCGGACGTCTCCGTGCAAGAGCGCGCCCTGCCCGCCTATCGCGCGGACATCCTCGCGCTCGACCACCTGAGCCGCTCGAAGGGCGGCCCCGAGGTGGTACTCGGCTTCGAGTGCGATTGGTACCCGGGATGCGAGGAGCACATCGCGCGCTGGAGCGCCGGCGCGAAGGTGCGCTTGGGTTCCGTGCACCTGCTCGGGAGCTGGTGGATCGACGACGCGGATGACCTCAGCATCTACGAGGAGCTGGGGGCGGACGAGGTGTGGCGCCGCTACGTGGACGCGTGGTGCGCGGCCTGCGAGAGCCCCGCGAACTTCGACGTGATGGCCCACCCCGACCTTGCGCGGCGCTTCGAGGCCGAGGGCTGGCCCGCGACGATCGACCTCGCGCCGCTCTACGATCGCATGGCCGAGGCCGCCCACAGCACCGGGCGTCGCGTGGAGATCTCCACCGCGGGGCTCAGGAAGCCCTTCGACGACTACTACCCGGCCCGCGCGCTCCTCGAGCGCTTCCGCGCCGCGGAGGTGCCCATCACCATCGGATCGGACGCGCACACCACGGCTGACCTCGCATATCGTCTCGACGCCGCACGCGCCTACGCGCTCGAGGCGGGCTACGCCACGCAGGACGTCCCCCACGCAGACGGCGAGTGGGAGACCTGCGCGCTCGCATAGCCCTCATCGCCATGAGAACCCACGAGGCCCCCTTCACAGTGCAAAGGGGGCCTCGTGAATCCTTGTGGCGTACGTGCTACACCGGCACGCCGGGCGATGCGGCGTACCAGCCGATGCCCTCGTCATCCCAGGAGACGGGGTTGAGATGCGTGAGCACGTCGACCTCGTGCTGGTCGGTCGTGTAGTGGTGCGCCGCGCAACCCTTGTCGTAGGGGTTGAAGACGCGATAGATCGGCACGCGCTCCTCCGAATCGGAGAACCAGCACACGCCCTCGTACCTCCACGCGGCATCGCCGTCCGTGCTCATGCAGAGGACGCGCACCTCGTGGTAGTCGAGCGTGTAGAGGTGCTCGCCGCTCCACGGGTTGTAGACGCGGTAGACCGGCTTCACGGAGTTGGACGGGCTCATCCACGCGACGCCCTCGTAGCCCCACTCGTCGCCGTGCTCGGTGGTGAGCACCCTCACCTCGTTCGCGTCGCGCGTGAAGAGGTGCTGGCCGTTCTTCGAGTTGTAGAGGCGATAGATGGTGATGAGGGATTCGCCGGGCTCGTCCGGGTTCTCGGGGTTGTCCGGGGTATCGGGATCCGTCGGGGCGCTGGGATCGCTCGGATCGGACGGGCCGGGCGGATTGGGCGCGACGTAGTCCTTGTAGTCGGCCGTGCCATCGCCATCCTCATCGACCGCCCAGAGCGCCCACACCTCGGCGTTGCCGGTGGTGGGGATGTCGACGGTCGTGATGAGCAGGGCATCCACCTGCGCCTGCGTGGCGGTTTTCCCCATGTCGTCGTGAGCCGCCTTCGTCCAGCCGAGGAGCACGAAGCCGTCGCGCTTGATGTAGCCTCCGGCCGTCGTGAGGTCCATGAGGCCGACGCCCCTCTCCCCGGCAGATACCGGCTTTCGCTCGTGTGGAAGGGGTTGGTGAGCGCCGAGCCATCGGGCTGCGTCCCCGCCGCCGAGCGGTACACCACGAACTGGTCGGCCGCTTTGCGGTAGTCGGCGACGCCATCGTGATCAGCGTCGACTGCCCACACGGCATAGACGTTTGCCGGACCTTCATTTGGCATGGCGATGGTCTGGGCCTTGATGAGGCCCGCTGACGTTTCGTCGGCGGGGCTTAAGCATGCTTTCCCATACTTCGTCAACGACCAGCCGACGAGCGTGCAATCCGTGCGCTCGATCTGCGTCGCCGGCGCCTTGTTCACGGCAAGGAGCTCGACGTTTGGCTCGTATGGCACATGGTGGTGGGGACAGGTGTAGAAGACATCGGTGTCAGTGGGCGTGATATCGGAACCGCTCTTTAGACTGCCCCCATTCATGTGGTAGCGCACCGGATCGCCCGATTCGAAGTAGTCTGCGGTCCCGTCATCATTCGAATCCTCGCCGTAGACCGCGTAGAGCCAGATCTCGCTGCCGCCGGTGTCGGGCACGATGAAGGGTTGGCCCGCTTCGATCGCCTGCGCTTTGTCGAGCTTATAGCTCATGCCCCCGCTCACGTAGCTGCCGTCGCGGGTGACGATGCCGGACACTTCCGTGGTGGTCCAACCGTAGAACACGCCCTCGGTACCGCCTTCCGTGAGCTTCCAATCGCCCGTGGGCGTCTTTTCGATGATTTCACGGGGGAGCTTCGTTTCGGCAGAAGGAGCAGCGGTTGTGCCAGAGCCACCCAGGAGGTCGTACTTCACCGTGACTTTCCGCTCGAGCACATCCCACACGTTGTTGCGGTTGGTGTCGGCGCCCCAGAGCGCGAAGACGCGCACGTTGCCGGTACCGTAGATCGTGATCTCGTTGTCGGGGCACGCGAGCTCGGCGAGCTCTTCGGTGCTCGCCACGAAGTCCGGGTGCTTGAACTCGCTCCAGCCGACGAGGATGCCGTCTTTGAGAGCCTCGGATTCGGTATCGCCGGTCGCGGGATCGCCCGCCGCGTAGCCCGCGATCTCCTCCTCTTCATCGGGGCTCACCATGCCCTCCACGTGCTCGATGAGCTCGCGGCCCTCGCTGATGGGCATGAGGACGGCTTGCTGGCCGGCGGAGTGGTGGTCGGCGCACGTGAAGAAGAGGCCGTCCTCGGCCACGTCCGTGGTGGTGCGGTCGACGGCAATGCCGCCGTTCGCGTAGTACTCCACGCGCTGTGCGAGCTCGAGGTAGTCGGGCACGCCATCGCCCGTCTCGCCGCCCATCCCCCACTCGTCCACGGCGTAGACGGCGTAGAGCTGGGCATCGCCTTCGGTGGGCATGGTGTAGGTGTTGCTGTTCGTGCCCTCGATGAGGTCCGCGAGCGCATAGCCCGTATCGGCCTCGTCTTCGGGGATGATGCCGAGCTTGTGGAAAGGGTTCTCGGTGGTGAGCGTCGTGGGGTCCGTTGCGCTCCAGCCGGCGAAGATGGCGGTGTGCTGGTTGCCGTCGGTGCCCGTATAGGCCTTCGTGAGCTCGAGCTTCGTGCCGCTCAGCATCGGATAGCTCTTGCCGTTGACGAGCCCGGTGACGGGATTGGCGACGTCGGAGCGGGTGAGGGCGCTATAGGTCGTGCTGTCTCGCTCCTCATTCACGTAGTACGTGAGCGATGCGCTTCTCTGCTGGTAGTCGGGCACGCCATCGCCCACACCACCGTTATTCGTGTCGATTGCCCAGACGGCGTAGAGCGTCGTGTCCGTGGTGATCGGGTTCAGCTCCTTGGGGCTCTTGAACGCGAGAAGCTGCGAGCTCACGGCTGCCTCATCCGCAGTCTCCGGCACCACGACGCTGCCGAACTCGTTGTCGAGCGTCCAGCCGATGAAGACCGCGTGGCCGGTGGGCGTCTCGCACCCCCACTTGGTGCTGCCGGGGCTCCAGATCTCGGCGACGTTCGAGCCGGCGAGGTAGACCGTGTCCACGGGCTTATTCGCCATGCTGTCGCCGAGCGTGTAGTCGTAGACGTAGCGCAGCCAGGCCTTGTCCTGGTTGTAGTCGGCGATGCCGTTCTCGTCCTCGTCGTAGCCCCACGCGGCGTAGAGGTAGGCGTTCTCGCCCGGCATCTCGTAGTAATCGCCGGCCTCGTGCAGACGCGCGTTGAGCTCGTCGGTCTGCTCGACTGTCATCGCCTTGCTCACGATGAGGTTCACGGGGCCTTCCGCCCAGCCGATGAAGACGACGTCGCGTTCGCCGTCGCCCGCAGGCTTCGTCCAGCTGGTGAAGGGAGCGGCTTTCGTGGTCGGATCCAGCAAGAACAGCTTCGTGCCGCTGTTCGCATCCTGCGTGGCACTGTTGCCCGTCTGCACCGCGTCGAGGTACGTGAGGGTGAACTGGTTCTCGAGGACGTCCGGTATGCCGTTGTCATCCGTGTCGTAGCCCCATGCCGCGTAGAGCGTGTCATGGCCGGTCGTGACGCTGCTCTTCGTGAACTCGGCCTTGCCCGCGAGCACGTCCTCGGCGCTGAAGAACTCGGTATCCGTGGGCGCGGTGTTGCGCGTCGAGTAGAGCGTGGAATCGGCCTTCCAGCTCCAGCCCATGAAGACGATGGGGCTTTGGTCGCCAGTTGCGGAACAGGTGGGCACCTGCGTGGGCAGGGTGGCCTTGTCCTCGCCGTAGGTGAACTCCATCGGGCTCGGCATGCCGGAGATCGTGCGACCTTCGCCCTCGGGCAGCACGCTTGCGTTGTCGTTGAACGTGAGCGTGAGCTCCTCGATGTAATCCGGCTTGCCGTTTTCGTTCGCGTCCGCGGCCCACACGGCGTAGACGTTCTGCGGGCTCGTCGTGCCGATCTTCACGCTCGTGACGAGCGTGATCCCATCGGCGGGATCGCTCGTCCACACCTTGTTTGCGTTCTCGGAATCGTCCGAGGTCCAGCCCACGAAAACAGCTTTGGCGCTGGTCCGGCGCCATGCTGCATTTGTGCCGGCATGCGTGTCTTTCCAGAGCTCGGCGTAGATCGCGACGTCGTCTGAGGGCACGTAGGACGCGTCGTTCACGAGATCCGTGGGCGTGTCCAGAGACTCGCTTGCGTTGAAGTCGTAGTGCAGCCTCGTCGCCGCTTCCTCGTAGTCCGCCCTACCGTTGCCGTTCTTGTCGATGGCCCACACGGCGTAGACGATGGTGTTCCCATCGTCGGTATCGAGCGTGATGAGACCACCGAGCGGGATGAGGTCTGCGGGATCCGCAGTGGTCGCAGGATCCTGCTTCACCCTCGACCAGCCGATCAGCGTGTAGCCCGTGCGCTCGATCCACTGCTCCGCCGCGGCGGCATCCATGAGCGCCACGTCCGGCTCGCCCGGCGTGTGGTTGTGGTTGCAGGTGTAGAACGCCTTGTCGTCCGCGTACGCCTTATGGTCCTTCGGGTTCGCACCGCCGTTCGGCCAGTACTCCACATGGACCTTATCCTCGAGGTAGTCGGGCTCGCCATCGCCTTGCGCATCCGCGGCGTAGGCGGCGTAGAACGTCGTGTTGCCCGTGAGCTCGAAGCCGGCATCGATATCGATGAGCCTCTTGCTCAAGCCCTCGCCTTGATGCGCCGCGTTGGGATCCGTGACCAAGTCGATGCTCGGGATCACCTGATCGAGCGGCGGTTCTGTAGTCCAACCAGCCAGGATCGCGGGCTTCGTCTCCGGCTTATCCGGGTCGTAGTCGACCCAACCCTTCTGCCAGTGGAGCTCATGCGCGTTCATGGCAGGATTGGTGCCATAGATCGGGAAGTCGTAGTAGCGTCCGATGAGCACGTTCGTGACGCGGTACGTGTTCGTGCGCGACTCGCCGCTGCCCGCAAAGCCGCCGTTGATGTTGAAGGTGACGGTCACGTGCTGGCCAGCCTCGTAATCCGCCGTGCCATCGCGGTTCTCGTCCACGCCCCAGACGGCATGGACGCGCGTGCCGCCCGGAGCGAGCGTTGCCTGGGTGATGAGGACGCCTTCTGCGGGCTCAACCGTGCGATACGGATCGTGCTGCTCGAGACTCCAGCCGAGGAACACCGCCTCGTCGTGCGTGGGCTTTGGATCGGCCCCGTCCGCCGGCCAGAGATCGATCGTGGTGTTCGGCAGACCTGTGACCGTAGCCCGCCACTTGCTCGATGCAGGCGCCACGCCACCGTT
>CANPVI010000061.1 GCA_947581665.1 uncultured Atopobiaceae bacterium
CCACGATTTAGGTGCGCCGAAGATCGCGGGGGGGTGCGGACATTTTTTAGGACGTAACCGAAACGTTACCGACGATGGATGCCCTGTGCTCCTCCTCCCACGCGATGCGGTATTGGGTCGGGCTCATGTAGCCGAGCGATGCCTTGATGCGGACCTCGTTGTACCAATGCAGGTAGCCGTCGAGCTCCGCCATGAACTCTGCGACGGAGACGCCCCTCCAGTCCCTGCCGTAGAAGAACTCCACCTTGATCCTGCCGAAGAGGCCCTCGCAGGCGGCGTTGTCGGGGCTCGATCCCTTTTTGGACATGGACCTTACGAGGCCGTGCCTCTCGCAGGTGGAGACCCAAAGGGACCCGCGGTAGGGCGCGCCGCGGTCGGTGTGCGTCACGGGGTGCTCCCCCTCCTCGAGTTTCTCGCAGGCGCCCTCGAGGCTCGCCTTGCCGAGCTCGGCGTCGGGATGCTCGGAGATCGACCACGCCGGGAGCTCCCCGCAGAAGCAGTCGAGGATGGGCGAGAGGTAGACCTTGCCGGCGGGGATGTGGAACTCGGTGAAGTCGGAGAGCCAGAGCTCGTTGGGGGCGCTTGCGTGGAAGTCCCTGGCCACGAGGTTGGCGGGAGCCGGCGCCGTCTCTCCTTGGTAGGTGTTGAGCCTCCTCCTCTTCCTAGAGGTCTTGGCCACGAGCCCCTCCTCGGCCATGAGGCGCCTCACCACCTTCTCGGAGACCCTCGTGTCATCCTTGTCGAGGTCGGCCTTGACCCTGCGGTAGCCGTAGGCGCCCCCGCTCGCCTCGAAGGAGCTTCTCACCTGCACCCTCAGCTCGGCGTACTTGTCCGGCTTGTCCCTCAGCCTCAGCTGGTAGTGGTAGCTGGAGCGGTTCCAGGAGATCTCGGCCATCACGTCCTTCTGGAGGTAAGCCGGCACCAGGGCGTCCACCAGCTCAGCCTTCTCGGCGCTGGTGAGGCCCTTGGGGCCGGCGTGGCCTTTTCCCAGGATCCTCGCCGTCTCCCGAGCGACGTCTCGCTGGAGCTCGAGGTGCTTGACCTCGGCCTCGAGCCTCGTCGCCCTCCTCTTGAGCTCCCCCACGTAGCGGACGAGCTCCTTTGGGTCCTGGGGCAGCTCCTTGGGTATGTCGGCCATGGGGACGTCCCCCTTCGCTCGCGGCTTTGCGTTGCCACGATGGTAGGGGACGGCCTTGCCTGCCGCCTCGTCTCGCCACCTGCGCAAGGTCTCCCTGTGGTAGCCGGTCTCCCTTGCGATATCCGCGATCCTCTCGCCGCGCGCGAGGCGCAGGGCGCACTCGGCCCTCAGCTCATGTGTGGCCACCCTTGGCCTTGGCCTTGCTCCCGGAGCGAGCTCGTCCACCCAGCGGGAAAGAGTCTCAGATGCGAAGGGAAAGCCGAGCTCCTCTCGGGTCTTAGCATTGTCGCAGCCGTTCTCGAGGTAGCGCTCGACCGCCCGCTTCCTCTGCTCGTCGGTGAAGAGGGAGCCGCCGCCACGCCGGTTCATGGACGCAAGCGTCCCCTCAAGCCATGCCCGATGCCACCTATAGAGGGTGGTCCTCGAGGGTGGGTAGCCAAGTTGGAGCATCGTTTCTGCTACGCCGAGCCTCTCGCAGGCCTCTGCGGCCCTTATCCTCTCCTCGCGCGAGTAGCGCCTTGCGCCTGTCTCCTCCATGCGAACGATCAACTCCTTCGGCACCTTTCCAGGTGCTAATAATCGTCCGCACCCCCCGGCGCACCTAAATCGTGGCTTGGCGGCGTAAAAGGAGGGGTATGCGGCGCGAAGGGAGGAGCCAGCCGCCATCCGGCGCGCTGGCAGGTTAGTTGGCGTTGGTGGTGATGACCAGCCGCCATTCGGCGCGCTGGGGAGCTGGCCATCCAGCGCGGCGGAGTCGCAAGCTGGCTGACATGCTGCGAGTTGGACGCCACGACCGGCGAATGCCGAGTTGTTCCCATTCCCCACGACATCCCCTTCCGTCACCAAATCACCCCGTCCCGCGCTGCGCGGGGCGGGGTGGCACTTTTGGATTCGAGACGAAAGAGCGGCTATGCGGCGTTAAGGAAAAAAGAGGCGGACTCTAACTCCATTCCCATTGATCAACGTTATTGAGGACTGACCAGCCGTGGCCATGGGGGTGGGGCTTTTGAGGGGCCACCTCGAGGCCGTCGCGCTTGAAGTAGAGGTGGTCGATGTTGCAGATCCACACCCACGTGGCTGCGCCTTTGGGGCACACTCCCTCGGAGCCATCCCACTGGGAGTCCTGCCAGAGCGCATAGGAATCCCCCACGGTCGGCTGCGCGAGCGCCTCGTCCATGTAGGCGTCGAGGGTGGCGTTCTCGTAGCAGGGGAAGTTTCCCCAACCGGATGAGTAGTAGAGGTTGTAGTACTCGGAGGGCGAGTTCGAGCCCCAGCCCCAGAGCACGGGGTCCGCGTATTGGTGGAGGTAGATGTCCTCGAAGGACGCGCCGGACACCTCCACTTGGATGCCGACTTCGGCCATCTGCCGGGCGAAGTGCGTGGCGAGGGCCTGGCGCACGGAATCGCCCGCCGTGTACCAGAGGGTGACCTCGAGCGGGACCCCATCCTTCGCTCGTCGCTCGGGCGCGCCGTCGCCCGCGATCCACCCGGCCTCGTCCAAGAGGCGCTTGGCCTCCTCGACGTCGTAGGCGCACTCCATGTCGGGCGAGATCCACGGCATCCCCTGGCTCACGCTGTAGGTCGCGTCGCCATAGCCGTTGAGCACGGCGGAAACGGCCGCCTCGCGATCAAGCGCGAGGTTCATCGCGCGACGCACCGCCACGTCGCTCGTCACGGCGTTTCCCACGGCGTAGGCCATGTCGTCCTCGACGACCTTGGGCGTGCTGTCCGCCGGTTGCGTGGGAAGCGAGATGCCACGGGAGTCGACGGACTTCGCATTCATGAGCGAGAAGCCCTCGGGCACCTCGCTCGCGTAGGTGGCTGCGGTGTAGGCGAGGTCGACCTCGCCCGCCTTCGCCGCCGCGAGCGACGCCGTCTCGTCCATGAAGAGCACCACCACGCGCTTCATGCGAGGCGCCTCGCCGTAGTAGTCCGGATTGGCTTCGAGGATCACCTGCTGGCCCCTGTCCCACTGCGCGAGCAGGTAGCGGCCGGAGCCGATGGGGTGCTCGCCGTAATCGGGCCCATAGGCGTGCTCGGGCACGATCCCCACGACGGCGAGCGTGTAGAGGATCGCGTTGTAGGGCTTGTTCAGGTGGAGCACGCAGGTGGTGGCGTCGGGTGCCTCCGCCGCGTCCACCATCGTGAGATCGGCCTCGGCGGCCTCGTTTGCGATGATGCCGTTCACCGTGAAGGCCACGTCGGAGGCGGTGAGGGGCTCGCCATCGGTGAACCGCACGTCGTCTCGGATGTGGAAGGTCCACGTGAGGCCGTCCTCGGACATCTCGTAGGAGGTCGCGAGGTCGTTCACGAAGCGCATCTCGGCGTCGGTGGTGAAGAGCGTCGATTGGATGAGCGGCTCGTGGACGTGCTCGCCGTCACCCCAGGCATAGAGCGGATCGAAGCCCGCCGCGGGCTCGGCCTCCTTGGAGAGCGTGACGACCACCTGCGAGGCGTCCGCTTCGCCTTCGGCGGGCGTGCGCGCCGAGGATGGGCCCTCCTCGCCCCCGCAGCCCGAGAGCGCCATGGCGAGGCCGCCCGCAAGGGAGGCACTTGCGGAAAGGAACGAGCGTCGGGAAATCCCCGACGCCCGTCCCTCGTGGCTTTGCGGGACGTGGTCCATGTGCCCCACGCGCTAGTTCTGGCTCGAGAGCTGCTTCACGCGCGTGCCGTAGAACACGCAGCACGCGGCGAAGACGAGGCTCGCGGCGCCGGAGCTGATGTCCGTGATGAACGAATCGGCGAGCGCCGTCCAGTTCATGAAGTGGTTGATGAGCATGATGACGAAGGACACGATCGCGAGCACGAGCGTAACCCAGGAGAGGATCACGAACGGGTTGATCTTGCGGGGATCCTTCGCGCCACGCAGGCCGACGACGCCGGTGATGATGTCGAACACGGCAGCCGCGAACGACACGAGTCCGACGATGGTGACGAGGAGGCCCACCGCGGCGATACCGGTGTCCACCGAGACGCCGTCCACGGTGGTGCCGCCCACGCTCTCGGAGACGCCCTCGATGACCTCGGCGTTGCCCGAGGCGCCCAGGATGAACGGGCCGGTGATGATGAGCACGAGTGCCGAGATGACGCCGATGATGCCGAGGATGATGAGGATCCACGAGGAGACCTTCACACCCACGATATCCTTATGGAGTGCTTCTTCGTTGGTGAGGGGCATGTTTCCTCCCTTTCACGGGTTCCCCTCCATGGGAACCCATCGGGTTTTGGGCTGACCAAACGGCTAGAGGGTAGCCCCTCATCACAAAATCTGCATGAGTAGTTCGATGAATGTACGGTTTCAGCGCATCGGTGCGCCCTTTTCGTCGCTTCGCGCACGTTTGCGCCGATCGCGATCCGGCGAACGGCGCGTGCGCGCGTTCCGCGCGCGGGGTACGAGCCCTACGGCGGAACACGACGGGAAGGGGCACCCATGGCCATCTCCATCATCGTCGCGCGCGACGTGCTCGCCCACCTCGGCAGCGAGCGCATCCTCGACGTGCGAAGGCCGGATGAGTTCGCGCAGGGCCACATCCCCGGCGCGCGAAACGTCACGGTCACGCCGCACGAGGAGGATCCCGGTCACACCGCCTTCATCGCGGGCGTCGAAGCGGCCTGCCCGCGCAAAGACGAGCCGCTCATCGTCTATTGCCGAAGCGGCGTGCGCTCGGCTGCCGCCGCGAAGATCCTCTCACACGCGGGCTACGAGGACATTCTCGATTACTCCGGCAGCTGGCTCGATTGGACCTCGGATCCCTCGCGCCCCATCGAGCGCTAAGACCCCTGCGCTTGGCCCATGCCCACACCGAGGCAATTCTCCCTTGAGCTCGACGGGATCTGCGTGAGCGTCACCCGACGTCGCCGGCAGGGCGTGGTCATCCGCTCCTACCCCGACGGTCGCGTGACGCTTTCCGTGCCCACGTGGTTCACGAAGGCAACGGCGCGGGAGTTCGCCCTCGAGCATCGATCGCAAATCCTCGCGCAAATGCGGCGCTCGGCGCCAAGCCCCACCGAGCAGGCATATCGAGACGCGCTCTGGCGCCTGGGCGAGCTCGACAAGGTGCCCGTATGGGGCAAGGACATGACGGTGCTCTACTGGGACGCGAAATCGCGGGCGAGCGCGCAGCTCGAGCGTGGAAGCCTCGTGCTCTCATTGCCCGTCGATGCGCAGGGCGCGGGCGAAGAGGCTCGTGCGACGAGGCGCCAGGCCCTCGAGCGGCTCCTCAAGCGCGAGATGGAGGCGCGCATCCCCGAGCTCTCCGCCCATTGCGAGGACGTGCTCGGCACCACCGCCGAGCGCTGGTTCGTGCGCAAGATGACGAGCCGCTGGGGATCGTGCCGCTGGGAGACGAAGCGCATCACCTTGAACCTCGACCTCGCCACCCACGACCCGCGCTATCTGGAAAGCGTGGCCCTCCACGAGGCCTGCCACCTCATCGCCCACGACCACGGTGCGCGCTTCAAGGCGCTCATGGATCGGGTCTCACCCGCCTGGCGCGAGCTCGATCGAGCCCTCGCGGCAGAGGGCGTGCGGCTTTCGCGCTAGGCGCTCCCCTCCCGGCGATACGCGAGGTAGCTGAGCAGGAGCGGAATGCCCGCCCAGCACACGAGGTAGAGCGCGGTGAGGATCCAGAAGTCGAGCCCGGAGGGTAGGCACGCGACGTAGCAGATGGCGAGCGGGCACGAGCCGTAGCCGAAGAGGCGGTCCGTGAGCAGCCACTGGCCCTTGCTCGTCATCGTGTAGAGGGGGCGCCACGTGGCGTAGGGGTCGAAGGGAAGGATCGGCAGGATCGAGCCGATCGTGAGCGTGACGGTGGCGATGATCACGGCGATGATGAACCAGACGGCGCCTTCGGGCAGGCCGAAGTTCTCGGGCCAGAGGAAAAACGCGAGGCCGACCGCGAGCACGTAGAGCACCATGTCGAGCATCGGGATGCCGCCGGTGCCGCCGCGCGTGGGCTCGTCGGCGTCGCCTTCGCCAAGCTCCTTGAATTTCGCGAGGTAGAGGAAGAAAAACGCCGCCGCGCAATCGAAGGCGAAGAAGAGCGTGGACACGTACGTATAGGGGAAGATCGCGAAGACGTAGCACACGATGGCGATCGCCATGAGCAGGCGACGGATGGCAACGCAGCTCAGCATCTTGTCTTCCCTCCTCACGCTCCCTGCGAGGGATTATCGCCCAGCGGCGCATCCCAGGAGCCCGAGGCGAAGCCGGCGAGATCGAGGGTCACGCGAGAGAAGCCGAGGGCGCGGAGCGCGCGGTCGACGTCCGCGGCGTGCCCGCCCTCCAAAAGGAGGCCGAACTCCTCGGGAAGGAGCTCGATGCGCGCGAGCTCCCCCTCCACGCGCACGCGCACCTGCGTCGCGCCAAGCTCGCGGAGGATCCGCTCGGCCTCCCCCACCCGCTCGAGGCCCTCCGGAGTGAGGGTGGTGCCATAGGGAAAGCGGGTGGCGAGGCAGGCGGCGGCGGGCTTGTCCCACGCCTCAAGGTCGAGTTCCCGTGCGAGCGCGCGCACGTCGGGCTTCGTCAATCCCGCGTCTGCGAGGGGGCTCGCGAACCCGAGCTCCTCGAGCGCGCGAATGCCGGGACGATAGGCGTTACCCGACACGTCATCGGCATTGGTGCCATCGGCAAAGACGACGCAGCCTCGCGCCCTCGCCGCCTCCACGAGCCCGCCCATGATCGATCGCTTGCACCAATAGCAGCGGTCCTTGGGATTTCCCGACAGCCCTTCGACGGAAAAGGGGTCGAATGCGAGTACGAGATGCTCGATGTCCCTCGCCTCGCAAAACGCGCGCGCCTCGTCCACGTCCTCTTCGGGCACGAAGGCAGAGGCCGCGGTGACGGCGAGGACGCCCTCACCGAGCACGCGATGCGCCATTTCCAAAAGGAGCGTCGAATCGACGCCGGCCGAGAAGGCCACGGCCAAACGCCCGCGCTCCCCCAGCTCCCGGAGAAGCCTCTCAAGCTTGCTGCGAGCGTCAGCGACTTTCATGGCATCTCCTAGCTTTTAGGTTGGTTTTATCAGGGAACCTCGTACGAGCACGCCATTCGGTGCCTGTGGAAGGCGCGCGACGGCGCGGGCGCTAGGCGATGGCGGGCTTCACAGTGGAGCTCACCCAGCCATCCATGCCGCGCTTTGCGAAGACCGGATCGTCAGACCACTCGACGACGCTTCCCGCCTCAAAGGAGGCCGGCACGTCGATCACGCGCTGGTTCGAGGAGCCGTGGAAGCGAAGCGTGATGTCGTGGAGCTCGTCCACGTACGGCCCGTCCACGAGCACGTCGATGAGCTCGAGGAGCTCGCGAGGCGAAGGGTCGCAGCCATCGCCCGCGAGAAGCTCCTCCCAGGTGAATCCGCTGAAGACCCACACGTCCTTATCCGGGAGCTCCTCGCGCACGCGCGTGAGGAGCGCGAGGAGCGCGCCACGATTCTCGGGTTCCATGGGCTCGCCGCCGAGCAGCGAGAGGCCGGCGACATAGCCCGGGCGAAGCGAATCGATGATCTCGTCCCCCACCTCGGGCGTGAAGTCGTAGCCGTAGCCGAAATCCCACGCCACGAGGTTGAAGCACCCCGGGCACCTGCGTCGGCATCCTGAGACGAAGAGGCTCGTACGCACGCCCGTCCCGTTCGCGATGTCGCACTGTTTGATTTCGGCGTAGCGCATGGCTCTCCCCGGGGATCGAGATGGAAGATTTGGAAACTGCGCCCTCCCACGGGCACACGACACAGCTCGGGCCTCGAGTGCCGGACGCGCTCGAGGCCCGAAGGAGCGCCTAGAGGTGAAGGACACGGTCGCGTATTTCCTCGGTGCGACCCTGGTTCCAGAACTGCGTGCCGATGTAGCCGCAGGTGCGGCGCGCGACGTTCAGCTTGGCCTGGTCGCGGTTGCCGCAGTGCGGACACTCCCACACGAGCTTGCCGTCGTCCTCGACGATTTGGATCTCGCCGTCAAAGCCGCACACCTGGCAATAATCGCTCTTGGTGTTGAGCTCGGCGTACATGATGTTGTCGTAGATGAAGCGCAGCACGCTCATCACGGCCTCGAGGTTGTCCTGCATGTCGGGCACCTC
>CANPVI010000062.1 GCA_947581665.1 uncultured Atopobiaceae bacterium
TGCCCATGAAGACGAGCGATCTCGGCGGGCTCGATTCGCTCCTCTCCATCGTGCAGATGCCGCCCGGCGTGCCGGTGGCCTGCGTGGCCATCAACGGCGCGCGCAACGCCGCGCTCCTCTCCGCGCAGATCGTGGGCGCCGCGCACCCCGAGGTGAAGGCCGAGCTCCGCGCTCTCAAAGAGGAGATGGCCCGCGCCTGATGCGGCACCCGAGGCACATGGCCGAGCCCAAGGCGCCGCCCCGCGGCGCGCCCTCGCGCGGGAAGGTCCCGCGGTGGGTCCCCGTGGCGCTCCTTGGCGTGGCGGCGGTGCTCATCGGGTCGGCCGCGTGGCTCCTCTCGGACGCCTTCGGCAAGTACGCCGCGCAGGATGCGCTCGATTCCGAGCTCCAGGGCCACGTGACCCTCTTCGACGATCCGAACGAGGCGCCCCAGGTGGACTGGGCGGCGCTCGAGGCCATCGATCCGCGCGTCTGCGCGTGGGTGGTGGTTCCGGGCACCACCATAAACTACCCCGTCTACCAGGCCGAGGACAACGAGTACTACCTGCACACCACGGCCGAGGGCGAGTGGAGCATCGGCGGGCAGGTCTTCCTCGACTGCGATGCCACGAACCCCGGCCTCGTGGACGAGCAGACGGTGGTCTACGGCCACCACCTGCAAAACGGCTCGATGTTCTCCCCGCTCGCGGAGCTCGACGACCAGGCCGCCTTCGACGAGCTCGGACTCATCTGGTACGTCACGCGCGAGAGCGCCACGCAGCTCAAGCCGCTGCTTTGCTACCGGACCGTGGGCACGGACGAGAACGTGCGCGTGTTCAACTGGCCCACCGAGGCGGACTTCCACCTCTATCTCGAGGGGCTCGTGGATAAGGCGCAGGCCAAGGCCGAGGGGGCGAGCACCATGGCCGCCGAGGCGAGCCACGTGCTCACGCTCACCACATGCAGCTATGAAGAGGACAATGGGCGTACGCTTTTGGTGAGCCTGCCCGCAGGCGAAGCCGCTCGGAGCGCCGCCCAGTTCCAATGAGGAGGGGAGTAGGTGAGCGAGACGAACATGGCCCCGCGCGACTTCGCGTCCGCGGTGCCCGCTTGCCCCGATGAGCTCCACGACGAATGCGGCGTCTTCGGCGTATGGGCGCCGAGCGCGGACGTCGCGCGTCTCACGTACTTCGGCTTGCGCGCACTGCAGCATCGCGGCCAGGAGAGCACGGGCATCGCGGTGGGCGATGGCTCCACCGTGCTCATCCGCAAGGATCTCGGCCTCGTCGAGCAGGTGTTCTCCGAGGCGGATCTCGCCGCGCTCCAGGGCAAGGTGGCGCTCGGGCACGTGCGCTACGGCACGAGCGGCGGCAAGGACTGGGAGGGCGCGCAGCCGCACCTCTCGGCCATCGACGACGTGATCATCGCGCTCGCGCACAACGGCACCCTCGTGAACACCGACGACATCCGAAACGAGCTCATCGAGCGCAACATCGGCTTCCGCTCCACCACCGACACCGAGGTCGCCGCCAAGCTCATCGGCTACTACACGCAGAAGACGCATCGTCTTCGCGACGGCATCGCGAAGACGATGGCGCTCATCCGCGGCGCCTACGCGATGGCGCTCATCCGCGAGAACGCGCTCTACGCGTTCCGCGACCCCAACGGCATCCGCCCGCTCGTGCTCGGCGAGCTCTCCGGCGCGCGCGGCTGGGTGGTGGCGAGCGAGACGTGCGCGCTCGAGATGGTGGGCGCGCGCTACGTGCGCGACGTGAACCCCGGCGAGATCATCCGCATCTCGGACAGCGGCCTGAAGACCATGCAGGCCCTACCCCCGGCGGTGCCCGCGAGCTGCATCTTCGAGCAGGTGTACTTCGCGCGTCCGGATTCCGTGGTGAATGGCCGCTCGGTCTTCGCCACGCGCTTCGCCATGGGCGAGCGGCTCGCCGAGGAGGCGCCGGCCTCGGCCGACATCGTGGTCGGCGTGCCGGATTCCGGGCTTCCCGGCGCCGAGGGCTTCGCGAGCGAGGCGGGCCTTGCCGTGAAGACCGGCCTCATCAAGAACCGCTACGTGGCGCGCACGTTCATCCAGCCGGACCAAGACCTCCGCGAGCTCGGCGTGAAGCTCAAGCTGAGCGCGCTCTCCGACGTGCTCGCCGGCCAGCGCGTGGTGCTCGTGGACGATTCCATCGTCCGCGGCACCACGATGGGGCAGATCGTGAAGCTCTGCCGCGAGGCGGGCGCGGTCGAGGTGCACGTGCGCATCAACTCCCCCGAGGTCACCTGGCCCTGCTTCTATGGCATCGACACCGCCACGCAGGACCAGCTGATCTCCGCGAACATGTCCATCGAGGGCATCCGCGAGGTCATCGGCGCCGATTCGCTCGCCTTCCTCTCGGTGGGCGGGCTCATCGCCGCGTGCCCGCGGTGCCCTGGGCATTGCGCCGCGTGCTTCACGGGCGAGTACCCGGTGGCAATCCCTCCGACGTTTTCCGAGGGCAGCTTCCTCGAGGGCTACGAGCCGAAGGCGCTTTCGCGGCGTTCGGCGAGCCTGCAGATGAGCCTCGAGGACATCGCCCGCATCGTGGCCGAGAAGGAGGGGGTCGCATGACCTTCGAAGACGCTCCCCGCGAGATCACCTACGCGGACGCCGGCGTGGACACCACCGAGGGCGCCCGCGCCGTGGACGCCATCAAGGACGCCGTGGCCAGGACGAAGCGCCCCGGCGTGCTCGAGGGGCTCGGAGGCTTCGGGTGCCTCTTCGACGGCGCCGTGCTCTCCGAGATGAGGCACCCCATCCTCGTGTCCTCCACGGACGGCGTGGGCACGAAGCTCGCGCTCGCGCAGCGCTTCGGACGCCCCGCGGGCGTGGGCCAGGACCTCGTGGCCATGTGCGCGGACGACGTGGTCGTCTGCGGCGCCGAGCCGCTCTTCTTCCTCGACTACGTGGCCATCGGCAAGCTCGAGGCGCCGGTGATGGCGAAGATCGTGGACGGCATCGCCACGGGCTGCGAGCTCGCGGGCTGCGCCCTCATCGGCGGCGAGATGGCCGAGCACCCGGGCGTCATGGCGCCCACGGACTACGACCTCGCGGGCTTTTGCGTGGGCGTAGTGGAAAAGGAGCGGCTCCTCGGGCCCGCGCGCGTGCGCGAAGGCGATGTGATCCTCGGCCTTCCCTCCTCGGGCATCCACTCCAACGGCTATTCCCTCGTGCGCGCGGCGCTCACGGACGCCATGGACGACGAGGAGCTTCTCGAGCCCCGTGCGGATCTCGGCGGCGACTCGCTCGTCGACGCCTTGCTCACCCCCACCACGATCTACGCGAAGCCGCTGGTGTGTGTGCTCGCCGCGGGTGCGCCCATCCACGCGCTCGCCCACATCACGGGCGGCGGCATCACCGAGAACCTCGATCGCATCCTCCCAAAGGACCTCGACGCCAAGGTGGATTGGGGTGGCGGTACGCCCGGCTGGCGCATGCCGCCGGTGATCGGCCTCGTGTGCGAGGCCGCGCAGCTCTCGGTGGCTGAGGCGTGGAAGACCTTCAACATGGGCGTCGGCATGGCGCTTGCCTGCGCGTCGAAGGACGAGGTCGAGGTCGTGGCGGCGCTTCGCGCCCAGGGCCTCTCGCCCTTCGCCATCGGGCGCGTGGTGAAGGGCTCGGGAAAGGTGGTCTACGCATGAGCCTCAAGCTGGGCGTTCTCATCAGCGGGAGCGGCACGAACCTCCAGGCCCTCATCGACGAGATCGCTGCGGGGCGTCTCGACGCCACGATCGAGCTCGTGGTGTCCTCACGCGGTGACGCCTACGGCCTCCAGCGTGCGAGTGCCGCGGGCATCCCCACCCTCACCATCGCGAAGGACCTCTACGACGAGCCCGGCGTGGCGGATCAGGTGATCGCCACCGAGCTCAAGCGCGCGGGCGTGGAGCTCGTGGTGCTCGCCGGCTACATGCGCAAGGTGGGCCTCGCGGTGCTTCTCACCTGGCCGGACAAGGTCGTGAACCTCCATCCGGCGCTCCTGCCGAGCTTCCCCGGCGCCCATGGCATCCAGGACGCCTGGCATCGCGGCGTGAAGGTCACCGGCGTGACGGTGCACATCGCAAACGCCGACTACGACGCGGGCCCGATCGTGGCCCAGGAGCCGGTGCGCATCGAGGAGGGCTGGAGCGTCGACGAGCTCGAGGCCCACATTCACGAGGTGGAGCACCGCCTGCTTCCCGCCGCGATCCAGCTCTTCGCAGAGGGGCGCGTCGAGGTGCTCGAGGACCGTCGCGTGAGGATCCTCCCCGCCTGTGGTGGGGAGGCGTAGCGCGATGGACCAGGCGCGCATCGAAGAGGGCGTCCGCCTCATCCTCGAGGGAGTGGGGGAGGATCCCGAGCGCGAGGGCATCCGCGAAACCCCGCGCCGCGTGGCGCAGGCGCTCGAGGAGTGCCTCGCCGGCATGGCGCAAGACGCCTCCGAGCTCTTCCGCGTGGGCTTCGACGCGGACTGCCACGACATCGTGGTGGTGCGCGACATCCCCTTCTTCTCGCTCTGCGAGCACCACCTGCTGCCGTTCTTCGGCAACGCGCACGTGGCCTACATCCCGGGCGAGAGCGGGCGCGTGTGCGGCATCTCCAAGCTCGCGCGCACGGTGGACGTCTACGCGCGGCGCCTCCAGCTGCAAGAGCGTCTCTGCGCGCAGGTGGCGGACGCCGTGGACGAGGCGCTGCACCCGCTCGGCGTGCTCGTGGTCATGGAGGCCGAGCACCTCTGCATGACGATGCGCGGCGTGAAGAAGCCGGGCGCCGTCACCACCACCTCGGCCGTGCGCGGGGCCTTCCAGAAGAACGCCGCCACGCGCGCCGAGGCCATGAAGCTCATCTTCGACGGCAAGCCCTCCGGGCTGTAGGGGGGCAGCGAGGCGCTAGGCTAGGGGGCCGGGAGCCCAGCCCGCACGGCGGTACGCCCGAGGAGGAACACAATGCCCAGGCGCAACGAGACGATCTGGCACATCGGCAACGCGGAGCTCTCGCTCGAGCGTCCGCGCGTGATGGGCGTGGTGAACGTCACGCCCGATTCCTTTTCCGACGGGGGCGAGGCCTTCAGCGAGAAGGCGGCGCTCGACCGCGCGTTCGAGCTGCTCGACCAAGGTGCGGACATCATCGACGTCGGGGGCGAGTCCACGCGCCCGGGCTTCTCGCCGCTCACGCCCGAGGAGGAATCGGGGCGCATCGTGGGCGTGGTCCGCGAGCTCCTCGCCGCGGGCGCCCTCGTCTCGGTGGACACGCGCCACGCGCCCACGGCCAAGCTCTGCTGTCGCCTCGGCGTCCACATCGTGAACGACGTCACCGGCTTCATCGACCCCGCCATGGTGGCGATGGCGGCCGAGACGAACTGCGGCCTCATCGTGTGCCGAAGCGTCATGGCGCCCGCCAGGGCGGCCTCCACGGGGAGGCGTCGGCGCGCCTACCTCGACACCGACCCCCGCGCGCGCATGGCGCCGGCCGCCGTCGAGGAGCCAGGGGAGGCCGAGGGCTCGCTCTTCCCCGATCTGCCGCTCGCGCCCGAGGAGCACTCCGATGAGGACCCCCTCGCCGCGCTCATGGACGAGGACGCGCACCGCACCTCGGGGATCATGGGTGTGCATCGTCCGGTGAACCGCCGCTTCCCCATGCCCGAATCCGCGCCGGTCATGCGCCAGGTGATGGGCTTCTTGGGCGATCAAGCGCGCATCCTGCGCCGTGAGGGCGTGGAGGCCGATCGCATCGCGCTCGATCCCGGCGTGGGCTTCGGCACCACCACGGACGAGGACGTGATCATCTGCCGCTCGGTGGGCCAGATGGCCTCCATGGGCTATCCACTCGTGTGCGCCGTATCGCGCAAGCGCTTCGTGGGCGCCATCTCCGGCGTGAGGGAACCGGCCGAGCGCGATCCCGCGAGCCTCGGCGTGGCGCTTGCCGCAGTTGAGGCGGGCGCACGCATCGTGCGCACCCACGACGTGGCCTCGCTCGTGCAGGCGCTCGACGCGTGGCGCGCGATCTCCACGGACCAGCCCGCGCGCGCCTTCATCTCGCTCGGCTCGAACGTCGGCGATCGCGTGGCCTACCTCGCCCGCGCCGTGAAGCTCATCGACGAGCTTCCCATGACCTGCGTGTTCGCCGTGTCGAACGCCTATGAGAGCGATCCCGCGCTCGGCATCGCCACGCCGGTGGCGAATGCCGTCTGCGAGATCCGCACGGAGCTCGATCCGCGCGTGCTGCTCGGGCACCTGCTCGACATCGAGCGCACGCTCGGCCGCATCCGCAAGCCCGGCGTGGGTGGCGCCCAGCCGCGCACCATCGACCTCGACCTCGTATTCTACGAGGACGAGCGCTCGGCCGGCGCGCGCCTCTCGCTTCCGCATCCCGGGCTCACCGAGCGCGACTTCGTGCTCGTGCCGATGGAGGACCTCATGAACGATCCCGTGCGCTATTTCGCGAGCTTCGACATCCAGGTGGCGCCGCGCGAGGAGCGCATCGGCATCGTCCGCGCCGACCTCGGCCCCATCGACTGGGACGCGTAGCCTCACGCCACGAACTCACGCCGCGAACCCACCAGAACCCTTAGGCCGCGGACCCACCAGAACCCTTAGGCCGCAGACCCACCAGAACCCTTAGGCCGCAGACCCACTTTTCCGGTGCATGTGATGCACCGGAAAAGTGGGTCTGCGGCCGAAACGAGGTCAGATGCACCGGAAAAGTGGGACTGCGGCGACGCCAACAAAGTGCCCGGCTTCGCTTTGCGAAGCCGGGCGCCTGTGCTTCTCAAGCGCCCTGGTCACGTGTTTTCGGTGCGAAGGGCGCGCACCGAAAACACGTGACCAGGGCGTAGGGGACTTCAGCTTTGGGCGAGGAGCATGATGCCGCGGAGCGTGAGGTTCGGGTCGACGGCGGTGAAGCACTCCGTCGCGAGGCTCACGGTGCGCGCGAGGCCACCCGTGGCCACCACCGGGCAGCCCTCGATGCCGAGTTCGCGCTGGATGCGCGCGACGAGTCCCTCGGCCGACGCGGCGGCGCCGATGACGAGGCCGGATTGCAGCGCCTTCTCGGACGTGTTGCCCACCACCCGCTCGGGGCACTCCACCGCCACGTTGGCGAGCTTGGCCGCGCGGGCGAAGATCGCCTCGGCCGAGAGCATGAGCCCCGGGCTGATCACGCCGCCGACGAAGCGACCCTCGGGATCGACGACGTCGATGTTGGTGGCGGTGCCGAAGTCCACCACGAGGACCGGCGCCCCATAGGCGGCCTTCGCCGCCACGGCGTTCGCCAAGCGGTCGGCACCGAGGGTTTCGGGCAGGGGGATCGCCACCTCCACGCTCGACGGCATGCCCGGCTTCACCACCGTGAGCTTGCACTCGAGGCGCGAGAGCGCCCGCGTCCAGCTCCGCTCGAGGGCCGGCACCACCGAGGCCACGGCCGAGGCGTCCACGTCAGAGGGCCCGAATCCGCGAAGTCGCAGGTAGCCGGCCAGGCGCAGCGACAGCTCGTCCGTCGTCTCCCTCGGATCGCTCTGGCAGCGCCAGATGGCCGCAGGCGTGCCCTCGGCGTCCATGAGCCCGAAGGTGGTCTGGCTGTTGCCGACGTCTATGGCGAGGAACATCGCGCCTCCTGTGGATGAACGTCGATGGCCGCTAGTGTGCACCATTCGCGCTGCGTACGGCGAGCTTCGCGTGCTATCATCTTCGGGCTCCGCCTTGGTCGGAAACCAAGGCAATGAGGAAGGAAACGCCATGAAGCCCAACATCCACCCCAAGTACATGGAGTGCACGGTCCGCTGTAGCTGCGGCAACACGTGGAAGACCCGCGCCACCGTGCCGTCCATGACCCTCGACCTCTGCAACAAGTGCCACCCGTTCTACACCGGCACGCAGAAGCTCGTGGACACCGGCGGTCGCGTCCAGCGCTTCGCCAACAAGTTCGGCAGCGCCGCCGAGAACCAGCTCAAGCGCGAAGCCGCCGCCAAGGCCGCCCGTGCCGAGGCCGCTGCGAAGGCCGACGCCGCCCGCCACGAGAAGATGGCCGCTCGCGCCGCCGAGAAGGCAGCACGCGCCAAGCGCTTCGCCGAGGAGCAGGAGAAAAAGAAGCGCCTCGCCGAGGATGCCGCCAAGGCCGCAGCTGAGAAGGCCGAGCTCGAGGCCGGCACCGCCGCCACCGAGTCCCCCGCCGCCGCGCCAGCTCTCGCCGA